>DATBFF010000203.1:0-16797 GCA_036558625.1 Mycobacterium sp.
GGAGGCGGAGATGGAGCTCGGGTGTCCGGGCTGATCGACGCCGAGTCCGCCGCGCGGGTGGGCACGGTCGCCGCCACAGCGACCGGCGAGGTCAACCGGCGCGACTGGCAGCGGTGGGCCGCGGCCGTGGGCGATCACAACCCGCTGTGGTTCGACGGCGACTTCGCCCGCGCGAACGGCTACCGCGACGTGATCTGCCCGCCGCTGTACCTGCAGTACGCCGTCCTGGGCGTGACCGCGCTGAGCGGCTTGCGCCCCGACGGCTCATCGGGTGCCGTCTCGGGCGGTCTGGCCTTTCCCAAAGCGCCCAGACGGATGGCAGGCGGCGAGAGCAGCGCGTTTCACCTGCCCGCGTATCACCGCGACGAGATCTCCATGGTGCGAACCATCGAAACCATTGACCAAAAGCACGGCCGCTCAGGTGATTTCGTTCTCGTCACCTGGCGCACCGTCTACCGCAACCAGCACGACGAAGTCGTGGCGGAGGCCACCACTTCGATGATCGCCAGACCCTGAAAGACATCGATGGCCCAGCTGTTCTACGACGACGTCGAGGCCGGTGACGAGATGCCGACGCTGACCGTCACCGTCGACGAGACACAGATGTTCTTCTTTTCCGCGGCGACGTACAACGGGCACCGCATTCACTATGACAAGGACTGGGCGCGAGACCGCGAAGGCTACGACGACGTGCTGGTGCAGGGCCCGTTGCAGGCCGCGCTGCTGGCGCGTGCGATCACCGACTGGATCGGCGGCCGCGGCCGTCTGGTGCAGTACTCGGTGCAAAACCGCGCTGTGGCCTTGCCGGGGCAGCCGCTGCGCTTGGCGGGCACGGTGACCGGCAAGCGGCTTGTCGACGGAACAGGGTTGGTGGACCTCGAGGTCGCCGCACACCGCGACGACACCGTGCTGATGCCGGGAGCCGCCACAGTTGCGCTGCCATTGCGGACAACCCCATGAGGCTGCGCGGGGCGGCTGCGATCGTCGGCATTGCGGAGCTGCCTGCGCAGCGCCGGCAGACCCGCCCGGAACTGTTCACGCTCGACCAGTACGCGGCGCTGGCCAAGCAGGTGATCGACGACGCCGGTCTCGACGCGACCGTGGTGAACGGCCTGCTGTGCCACGGGCTGGCCGAGTCCGACATGTTCGTGCCCGCAACGCTTTCCGAGTATCTCGGCCTTCCGCTGAACTTCGGCGAGCGCGTCGACCTGGGCGGTGCCACCTCGGCGGGCATGGTGTGGCGCGCCGCGGTGGCGGTCGAGCTCGGACTGTGCGACGCCGTGCTGGCCGTGGTGCCGGGATCGACCCAGCTGCCGCGGTCCGACCGGCGCCCGGCCGCCGCGCCCGCGTGGTACGGAGCGTCCAGCAACAACTTCGGCTCCCCGCAGGCCGAGTTCGAGATTCCGTATGGCAACGTCGGGCAGAACGCACCGTACGCGCAGATCGCCCAGCGCTACGCGGCCCAATACGGTTACGACCCCGCTGCACTCGCGAAAATCGCGGTGGACCAACGCACCAACGCCTGCGCACACCCGGACGCAGTGTTCCACGGCAAGCCGTTGACCGTCGCCGACGTGCTCGACAGCCCGATGATCGCCGACCCGATCCACATGCTGGAGACCGTGATGCGGGTGCAGGGCGGGGCGGGTGTGCTGATCGCGAATGCCGACCTGGCCCGCCGCAGCCGCCACCGACCAGTGTGGATCAAGGGTTTCGGTGAGCACATCGCGTTCAAGACGCCGACCTACGCAGCAGACTTGATGACGACGCCGATCGCGGCCGCCGCCGAGCGCGCGTTCACGACCGCGGGGCTCAGCCGGCGTGACGTCGACGTCGCGTCGATCTACGACTGCTACACGATCACCGTGCTGATGAGTTTGGAGGACGCCGGATTCTGCGCCAAGGGTGGCGGGATGGCGTGGCTGACGCAGCACGATCTGACGCACCGCGGCGACTTCCCGCTCAACACCGCCGGAGGCCAGCTGTCGTTCGGACAGGCCGGCATGGCCGGCGGTATGCATCATGTGGTCGACGCCGCTCGCCAGGTGATGGGCAGGGCAGGCGATGCCCAGGTGTCCGACTGCCACACCGCGTTCGTCAGCGGCACGGGCGGGATCATGAGCGAGCAGGTCGCGCTGGTGCTGAGGGGGGACTGAGGTGACCGAACCGCTACCCGTGCCCGAGCCGACTCCGGTGTCGCGGCCGTTCTGGGAGGCGCTGCGCGAACACCGCATCCTCGTGCAGTACTCGCCGTCGTCGGGAAGCTACGTGTTCTACCCCCGCACGCTGGCGCCCGGCACGCTGGCGGACGACCTCGAGTGGCGCGAAATCGACGGCGCCGCAGCGCTGTACACGTACACGGTGGCACGTCGGCCTACCGGCCCGCCGTGGGCGGACGCCGTGCCGCAGGTGCTGGCGGTGGTGCAGTGGGACGTGGGTCCGAAAATCAGTACCGAACTGGTGGATGTCGACCCTGCCGATATCGTGATCGGCATGCGGGTCACCCCGGTGTTCTGTGACCTTGAGGTGGCTGGAGCCGAACCACCGATTACTCTCCTGCGTTACACTTCGGCCTAGAGGTGTAATGCTATGAATGATGGTGTCGCAGAGTTGCTGGCCCAGCTGGACGCCGAGTTCCCGGCCGTCGAAAAGATGTCCGGCCCGCAAGCGAGGGCGGCTGTCGTCGCGCGCCGCGCGCCGGTGCTCAACATCGACGACGTCGAGAGCGCCGACGACCGTGTCGTCGCCGGCGTACCCGTCCGGCTCTACCGGCCGCACGGCCTTCGCGACGCGCCGCGGCCCGGGGTGGTCTTCAGCCACGGCGGCGGATTCGTCGTGTGCGACATCGAAAGTCACGACGGCTTCTGTCGCGCGCTGGCGCGGTACTCGGGGACTGTGGTGGTGTCGGTCGACTACCGGCGGGCCCCCGAGGATCCGGCACCGACTGCGGCCGAGGATGTATTCGACGTGTTCTCCTGGGTGGCGCAACACGCCGAAGATGTCGGTATCGACCCACAGCGCCTCGCGGTGGCGGGGGACAGCGCCGGCGGCAATCTTGCGGCGGTGACCGCGATCCTGTGTCGCGAGCGCGGAGTGCCACCGCCTGCGGCGCAGATTCTGATCTATCCGATGATCGACCCGGCGTGCGACACGCAGAGCCACCGCACCCGCGCCACCGGTTGCATGACGACCGCGGCGGCCATCGAGTGGTACTGGCGGCAATACCTCGGGCCGGGGCCGCTACCCGAACCGGCTTATCTGGTCGCGCCGGCGCGCCTTGCGTCGCACGCGGGACTGCCGCCCGCGGTGGTGCTGACCGCCGGCCTGGACCCTCTGCACGACGACGGTGTGGCATACGCCCGCGCACTGCGCGCCGCCGGGGTGCCGGTGGTGCACCGCGACTATCCGGGGCTGTTCCACGGGTTCGTCACGATGATGACGCTGCGCGCCGGAGCCGCCGCGCGCGAGCTGCTGTGGGACGACGTGCGTGATCTTGTGGCCATGGAGCACGCCTGATGACCGACGCGACATTCGACGTGATCGTCGTTGGTGCGGGGTTCGCCGGTCTGTATGCGGTGCATCGCGCGCTCGGTGCCGGCCTGTCGGTACTGGGCATCGAAGCCGCGCCGGGCGTCGGCGGAACGTGGTACTGGAACCGCTATCCCGGCGCGCGCTGCGACGTGGAGAGCGTCGACTACTCCTACTCGTTCGACGACGAGCTGCAGCAGGACTGGACATGGACCGAGCGGTTCGCCGGTCAGCCCGAGATCCTGGCCTATCTCGACCACGTGGCCGACCGATTCGACATCCGCCGGCATTACCAGTTCGACACACAGGTCACCGCTGCGGCATTCGACCGGCGCGGTGGCCGGTGGCGACTGCAGACGTCGACGGGCACGGCGCCGGAGGGTCGTTTCCTGGTGTGCGCCACAGGATGCCTGTCGGCGGTCAACCGCCCGAACATCGACGGTCTGGACGCTTTCGCGGGCGAGATCTATTACACCGCTGCGTGGCCACACCGCGACCCCGATCTGCGCGGCAAGCGAGTAGGACTCGTGGGCACCGGCTCGTCGGGCATCCAGGTGGTGCCGCTGATCGCCGAGCAAGCCGAATCCCTTGTGGTGTTTCAACGTTCGGCGAACTACAGCGTACCGATGCCCAACCGGTCGCTGTCCGCCGACGAGCAGCGCCGCATCCGCGACCGTTACCCCGAACGCCGCCGGAAGTCCGCTTACGCATCGGCCGGCACTCCGCACGACACCTACCCGACGAAAGCGGTGGACACAGACCCGGACGAGCGCCGCGAGGCGCTGTGGAAGCGGTGGTCGGAAGGCGGGGTGCTGTTCGCCAAGACGTTCCCCGACCAGAACTCTGACATGGCCGCCAACGACATCGCCCGTGAGTTCGCCGAAGAGCGAATCCGCGATGTGGTCACGGATTCTGTTGTCGCGCAAGATCTCACGCCGGTGGACCATCCGATCGGCACAAAGCGGATTTGCACCGACATGGGGTACTATCAGGCCTTCAACCGAGACAATGTGCGTCTGGTCAACCTGCGGCGCGAGCCCATCGAAACGATCACCGAGACGGGTGTGCGCACCATTGCTGGCCTATACCCCTGCGACGCACTGATTTTCGCGACGGGCTTCGACGCGATGACAGGTGCGCTGACCCGCATCGACCCGGTCGGCCCCAGTGGTGAGCGGCTCAGCCAGGCATGGAGCGACGGTCCGGTCACTTTTCTGGGCCTGATGGTCCCCCGGCTGCCGAACCTGTTCACGATCAGCGGGCCGGGTAGCCCGTCGGTGCTGGCGAACATGGTGTTGCACGCAGAGGTTCAGGTGGACTGGACGTTCGACCTGATCACCGCGGCATGCGCACGCGGCGTCACCGAGGTCGAACCGCGTCGCGACGCCGCGCGGGCCTGGACTGATCACGTGGCCGAGGCGGTCGAGGCAACGCTGTTCGGCAGAGCGCAGTCGTCGTGGTATCTCGGCGCCAACATCGAGGGCAAGAAGCGTGTGTTCATGCCCTACGCAGCCGGTTTCGGGAACTATCGTCGACACTGCGATTCGGTGGCCGAGCAGGACTATGCCGGCCTGGTGTTCACCACGCGATGAGCCCGCCGGTGGAAACCGTCCAACAACTCTTGCGCGGCCGGTTGTCCGACGACTCCGTCGCGGTGACCTACAACGGCCGGACCTCGACGTGGCGCGAGCATCTTGCCGAGTCGGCCGCGGAGGCGTCGGCGCTGATCGCGTTGGCGGACCCGAGCCGCCCGCTGCATGTCGGTGCGCTGCTGGCGAATTCCCCGGCGATGCTGCGGGCCATGGCTGCCGCCGCGCTCGGCGGATACGTGCTGTGTGGGCTGAACACCACCCGCCGCGGCGCCGGACTGCTCGGCGACATCCGACGCTCGGACTGCCAGCTGCTGCTGGTGGACGCACAGCATCGCGCGCTGCTGAAAGACCTTGACCTGTCCGGGATTACCGTGCTCGACGTGACGGCTCCGCGTTACGCTGACCTGGTCGCTTCGGCGGGCCCGCTCGTCGCTCACCGCGAAGTGCGCGGGGCTGACACCTTCATGCTGATCTTCACCTCGGGCACCAGCGGGGAACCCAAGGCGGTACCGTTCGCGCACGCCATGGCGGTGCTGTGCGGGGCAAGCCTGGCCGAGCAGTACGAGGTCACGGCGGCCGACGTGTGTTATCTATCGATGCCGCTGTTCCACTCCAACGGCGTGGCCGCCGGTTGGGCGGTGGCCGCGGTGAGCGGTGCGGCCATGGCACCAGCGCGGTTCACCGCATCGGGATTCCTTGCCGACATTCGCCGCTACGGCGCCACGTACATGAACTACGTCGGCAAGCCCCTCGCGTTGGTGCTCGCGACTCCCGAGCGCCCCGACGATGCCGACAACACGCTGCGTGTCGCGTTCGGCAATGAGGCCACCGACCGCGACATCGCCGAGTTCTCACGAAGATTCGGCTGCCGCGTCGTCGACAGCTTCGGCTCCAGCGAGTTCGCTGTCGTGGTCGTCCGCGAGGACGGCTGCCCTCCGGGCTCGATCGGCAAGGGGTATCCGGGCGCTACCGTCTATGACCCCGAGACCGTCACCGAGTGCGCAGCCGCTGTGTTCGACGAACACGGTGCGCTCGCTAATTTCGACGACGCGGTCGGCGAGTTGGTGAACACCTATGGTTCGGGTGGCTTTTCGGGCTACTACAACAACGCCGACGCGACCGCTGAGCGGATGCGCCATGGCATGTACTGGTCGGGCGACTTGGCCTACCGCGACGCTGACGGCTGGATCTACCTTGCAGGCCGTACCGCGGACTGGATGCGGGTGGACGGGGAGAACCTCGCGGCCGCGCCCATCGAGCGCATCCTCGACCGTCTGCCGCAGGTGAACCAGGTGGCGGTCTACGCGGTGCCCGACGACCGTGTCGGCGACCAAGTGATGGCGGCCATCGTGCTCAACCATTCACTGAAACCCGTTGAGCTGGACGCCTTCCTCGCGGCACAACCTGATCTGTCACCGAAAGCGTGGCCGCGGTTCGTGCGGATCAACGCCGAGCTTCCGCGTACGGCGACCAACAAAATCCTCAAGCGGGAGCTGATCGCCGAGGGGGTCAGCGCCGGCGACGGAGTGCTGTGGGAGCGGCCGGCACGCGGGAGCGGTTATCGGCTCAGCGGGTGAACATCAGCGCCCGCTTGACCTCCTGGATTGCCTTCGTCACCTCGATCCCGCGCGGGCAGGCCTGGGTGCAGTTGAACGTGGTGCGGCAACGCCACACACCGTCGACCTCGTTGAGGATCTCCAGCCGCTCGGCGGCGGCCTCGTCGCGGCTGTCGAAGATGAACCGGTGAGCGTTGACGATCGTCGCCGGGCCGAAGTATCGGCCGTCGTGCCAGTAGACGGGGCAGCTCGTCGTACATGCCGCGCACAGAATGCATTTCGTGGTGTCGTCGTAGCGGGCACGGTCGGTCTGGCTCTGGATGCGCTCGCGCGTCGGCGCATTGCCGGTGGTGACCAGGTACGGCTTGATCGCACGGTACGCGTCGAAGAACGGTTCCATGTCGACGATCAGATCCTTCTCGACCGGCAGCCCGCGGATCGGCTCGACCGTCACGGTCAGCTGCTTGCCCGGATTCTTCGGCAGCAGGTCACGCATCAGCACCTTGCACGCGAGCCGGTTGACACCGTTGATGCGCATCGCATCCGAGCCGCAGACGCCGTGCGCGCACGATCGTCGAAACGTCAGCGTGCCGTCCAGGTAGCCCTTGACGTAGTGCAGCAGGTTGAGCAGCCGGTCGGTCGGCAGACACGGCACCCGAAAACTCTGCCAGCCACCGGAATCGGCGTACCGGTCCGGTTCTTCGGGGTTGAACCGGGCGATCTTCAGCGTCACCATCACCGCACCGTCGGGAACGGGTGGCAGCGACGGATCCTGCTGTGTACGAACAGGTTTGGTCATCAGTACTTCCGCTCCATCGGTTCATACCGGGTTTGCACGACTGGCTTGTGATCCAGCCGGACATCCGACAGCAGCTGACTGCCTTGCTTGTATGCCATCGTGTGCCGCATGTAATTCGTGTCGTCGCGGTTGGGATAGTCCTCGCGTGCGTGTCCACCACGAGACTCCTTGCGGTTCAGTGCGCCCGCGACAGTGACCTCGGCCAGCTCGAGCAGAAAGCCCAGTTCGATCGCCTCCAGCAGGTCGCTGTTGAATCGTTTGCCTTTGTCGTGCACCGTGATTCGCGAGTAGCGCTCCTTCAGTGCGTGGATGTCCGTCAGCGCCTGCTTCAACGTCTCCTCGGTGCGAAACACTGCGGCGTTGTTGTCCATCGACTGCTGCAGCGCAGTGCGGATGTCGGCGACGCGCTCGTTGCCGTGCTCGGAGAGGATGTCAGCGACCCAGCCCAGCACCATTCCCGCCGGCTCCGGCGGCATCTCGACGAAGTCGTGGCCGGCCGCGTATTCGGCTGCGGCGACGCCGGCGCGGCGGCCGAACACGTTGATGTCCAACAACGAATTGGTGCCTAGACGGTTGGCGCCGTGCACGGACACGCACGCGCACTCACCCGCCGCATAGAGGCCGGGCACGGTCGTCGTGTTGTCGCGCAACACCTGTCCGTACACCGTCGTCGGAATGCCGCCCATCACGTAATGACATGTGGGGTAGACCGGTACCAGCTCGTTGACCGGATCGACGCCGAGATAGGTACGGGCGAACTCGGTGATGTCCGGTAGCTTCGACGCCAGTACGTCGGCGCCGAGGTGGCGCACGTCGATGTACACGTAGTCCTTTTGCGGCCCGGCGCCGCGGCCTTCGAGCACTTCGCGCACCATCGAGCGGGCGACGATGTCACGAGGCGCCAGGTCCACGATCGTCGGCGCGTAGCGCTCCATGAACCGCTCGCCCTCGCCGTTGAGCAGCCGGCCGCCCTCGCCGCGCACGGCCTCCGAGATCAGGATGCCCAGCCCGGCCAGGCCGGTCGGGTGAAATTGGTGAAACTCCATGTCCTCCAACGGAAGACCGCGACGGAACACGATCCCGATACCGTCGCCGGTCAGCGTGTGCGCATTGGATGTCGTCTTGTACATGCGCCCCGACCCGCCGGTCGCGATCACGATCGCCTTCGCGTGGAAGACGTGGATGTCGCCGGATGCAAGCTCGTAAGCGACGACGCCGGTGGCGACCGCTCCGCCCGGGGTCTCGGTCAGTGCCAGGTCGAGCACGTAGAACTCGTTGAAGAACTGGACGTCGTGTTTGACGCAGTTCTGGTAAAGGGTCTGCAGGATCATGTGGCCGGTGCGATCGGCCGCGTAGCACGCGCGGCGCACCGGCGCCTTGCCGTGGTCCCGGGTGTGGCCGCCGAACCGGCGCTGGTCGATGCGGCCCTCAGGGGTCCGGTTGAACGGCATGCCCATCTTCTCGAGGTCGAGGACCGCGTCGATGGCTTCGCGGCACATGATCTCGACCGCGTCCTGGTCGGCGAGGTAGTCGCCGCCCTTGACCGTGTCGAACGTGTGCCATTCCCAGTTGTCGTCCTCGACGTTGGCCAGCGCCGCGCACATGCCGCCCTGTGCCGCACCGGTGTGGCTGCGCGTCGGGTACAGCTTGGTCAGCACCGCGGTGCGCACCCGTGGGCCCGCTTCCACGGCCGCGCGCATGCCCGCCCCGCCCGCGCCGACGATCACCACGTCGTAGGTGTGTTCCCGAATCATGAGATGTTCGGGTTGAAGGTCAACAGGACGTAGCTGCCCAACACCAGTGTGAACACCATCGACACCGCCAGCAGCGAGTTGAGCCAGAACCGGGTGGCGTCTTTGCGCGCGTAGTCGGCGATGATCGTGCGAAGACCGTTGCCACCGTGCAGTTGCGCCAGCCACAGCAGCAGCAGGTCCCACGTCTGCCAGAACGGCGAATGCCAGCGCTGGGCCACGTAATTGAAGTCGACGCGGTAGACGCCGTTGTCGACCATCAGCATCACGAACAGGTGCCCGATTGCCAAGAACACCAACACGATTCCGGAGAACCGCATGAACAGCCAGGCGTGCTTCTCGAAGTTCGGCATGCCGGTGCGCCAGTGCGGCGACCGCGGGTTGTCCAGGCTGGCCGGCCGATCGTGGCTGCGCTGCAGAACGGGAGCTGGCCAGCCCCGGCTGCTCGGCCCGCTCACAGGAACCGCTCCGCCATATGCGCACCCAACACGATGAACGCGGCCGTCAACACGAGAACGAACACGACGGCGACGATCCACAGCATCAGCCGCTGATAGCGCGGGCCCTCTGACCAGAAGTCGATGAGGATCACCCGAATTCCGTTGAGCGCGTGGTAGAGCACCGCCGCGACCAGTCCCGCCTCCATGAAGCCGACGATCGGTGTCTTGTAGGTCTCGACGACCGAGTTGTAAGCCTGGGGGCTGACCCGTACCAGCGCGGTGTCGATCACGTGGACGAACAGGAAGAAGAAGATCGTCGCGCCCGAGATGCGGTGCAGCACCCACGACCACATCCCCGGGTCGCCGCGATAGACGGTTTTGCGCGACGGTTTGGTCCCTGTTGGGCTGCTCATGGGTCCTCCAACGTTGTGGGTGGACCTCTCGGACTCTAAACCCAATCAGCCGGGCGAACGAGCAAACTCGCGCGTGCGGCCTCGGATTAGTGTGAGATTGCCGACGTGTCCCTGAGCAAAGGCGGCGTAAATGAGCAACGACATCGATTGGCAAGCCTTGCAAGACACCGCGATTGACGCAGCTACTCGCGCATACGCGCCGTACTCTGGCTTTTTCGTCGGCGCGGCTGCACTGGTCGACGACGGCCGGGTCGTCACGGGGTGCAATGTGGAAAATGTCTCATACGGACTGAGCCTGTGCGCCGAATGCGCGGTAGTGTGCGCCCTGCACTCCGGCGGCGGCGGGCGGCTGGTGGCGTTTGCCTGCGTCAACGCGCGCGGCGATCTGCTGATGCCATGTGGGCGGTGCCGCCAGGTGCTGATCGAGCATGGCGGCCCGCAGATGTTGCTCGCCCACCCCGACGGTCCGCGGCCGCTGGGCGCACTGCTGCCAGATGCTTTCGGCCCAGACGACTTGGCGGGACCGTGAATTTCGACGCGCCGACGGTGATCCGAACCAAACGCGACGGCGCGCGGTTGTCCGCCGAGGCGATCGACTGGGTCATTCGGGCATACACCGACGGCGAGGTCGCCGACGAGCAGATGTCGGCACTGCTGATGGCGATCTTTCTGCGCGGCATGGACCGCGACGAGATCGCCCGGTGGACCGCGGCGATGGTGTCATCGGGCGAACGGTTCGACTTCTCCGACCTACCCCGGCCCACGGTGGACAAGCACTCCACCGGTGGTGTCGGCGACAAGCTCACGCTCACCGTGGTGCCGGTCGTCGTCGCGTGCGGCGGCGCCGTGCCGCAGGCGGCGGGTCGCGGGCTCGGCCACACGGGCGGCACGCTCGACAAGCTCGAAGCGATTCCTGGCTTCACCGCAGAACTGCCCAAAACCCATATCCGGCAACAACTTTGCGACGTCGGCGCGGCGCTCTTCGCCGCCGGGGAACTGGTGCCCGCGGACCGCAAGATCTACGCGCTGCGCGACGTCACCGGCACCACCGAGTCTCTGCCGCTGATCGCCAGCTCGGTGATGAGCAAGAAGATCGCCGAAGGCACCCGCGCGCTGGTGCTCGACTGCAAGGTCGGATCCGGCGCATTCCTGAAGACCGAAGCCGAGTCCCGTGAACTGGCCCACACGATGGTCGAGCTGGGCACTGCCGCGGGTTTGGTAACGCGGGCATTGCTCACCGACATGAACACCCCGCTGGGCGCGGCCGTCGGCAACTCGGTCGAGGTGGCCGAGGCCTTGGACGTGCTTGCGGGCGGAGGACCGGCCGATGTGGTGGAGCTGACGCTGGCGCTCGCGGCGGAGATGCTCGACACGGCGGGCCTGGACCGCTGCGACCCGGCCGACGCGCTGCGCGACGGCACCGCGATGGACTGCTTTCGCGATGTCGTTGCCGCGCAGGGCGGCGACCTGACCCAGCCGCTTCCGCTCGGGGCGCACACCGAGACGGTGACCGCGCAGGCGGGCGGGACGATGGGCGACATCGACGCGATGGCGGTGGCGATGACGGCGTGGCGGCTCGGCGCGGGTCGCTCGTACCCGGGTCAGCCGGTGCAACCTGGGGCGGGTGTGCGGATTCACCGTCGTCCCGGCGATCCCGTGACCGCGGGTGGGCCGCTGTTCACGCTGTACACCGACACACCCGAGCGGTTCGCCCCGGCGCTCGCCGAACTCGATGGCGGTTACAGTGTCGGCGCGTACTCCCGCCGGCCGCTCGTGATCGACAGAATCAAGTCATGACCACACCGTTGACTCTCGAGATGATCGGAAAGGCGCCCAAAGCGCTGCTGCACGACCACCTCGACGGAGGACTGCGCCCGGCGACAGTACTGGAGCTGGCCGAGCAGACCGGCTATGACGAGCTACCGACAACCGATGTCGACGCACTGACGAAGTGGTTCGCGACCGCCGCGCACAGCGGGTCGCTGGAGCGTTACCTGGAGCCGTTCGCCCACACGGTCGGGGTCATGCAGACACCGCCGGCGCTGTACCGGGTGGCGTACGAGTGTGTCGAAGACCTGGCCTCCGACAACGTCGTGTACGCCGAGATCCGGTTCGCTCCGGAGCTGCACATCGAGGGTGGCCTGTCGCTGGACGAGGTCGTCGACGCGGTGCTGGCCGGGTTCGCCGACGGCGAAAAGGCCGTTCGCGCAGACGGCGCCACGATCACCGTGCGTTGTCTGGTCACTGCGATGCGGCACGCCGCGCGGTCGCTGGAGATCGCCAAGCTGGCAATCCGGTTCCGCGACAAGGGCGTCGTCGGGTTCGACATCGCCGGCGCAGAGGCGGGCTACCCGCCGACCCGTCACCTCGACGCGTTCGAGTACATGCGAAACAACAACGCGCGCTTCACCATTCACGCCGGAGAGGCATTCGGCCTGCCGTCGATCCACGAGGCGATCGCGTTCTGCGGCGCGGATCGGCTCGGCCACGGCGTGCGACTGGTCGACGACATCACCGAGCGGCCCGACGGCAGCCACACCCTCGGCCGGGTCGCGGCGATCGTGCGCGACAAGCGCATCCCACTGGAGATGTGCCCGAGCTCCAATGTGCAGACCGGCGCGGTGGGCAGCATCGCCGAGCATCCGTTCGACCTGCTGGCGCGGCTGCGGTTCCGCGTCACAGTCAACACCGACAACCGGTTGATGAGCGACACCACGATGAGCAAGGAGATGGTGCGACTCGTGGAGACATTCGGCTACGGCTGGACGGACCTTGCGCGCTTCACGATCAACGCGATGAAGTCGGCGTTCATCCCGTTCGACGAGCGGCTGGCGATCATCGACGACGTGATCAAACCGCGGTTCGCGGTCCTGATCGGCTAGCCGCTGCCCAGTGGTTGCATGCACAGATACATGCATGTATACATGCATTATGGCGACGAAGACGATATCGGTCGATCTCGAGGCATACGAGCGACTTCGCGCAGCTCGGCGTTCGCCCGACGAATCGTTCTCCCGCGTCATCAAGCGTGCGCAATGGCCTAATGAAGCCGGCACCGCTGCGGCGTTGCTCGACGCGATGGCAGGCCTGCCGACACTCGAGGAGCAGGTTCTCGCGAGGCTGGACGAAGCGCAGCGCGCTGACGCGCCGCCGGAGGACCGATGGCGCTCCAGCTGAGCGTCGACACGACCTTTCTCATTGATCTGCAAAGGGAACGATCAGCGAGCAACGACGACGGCGCAGCGCACCGCTTCCTCAAGCGGTCACCGGACGCCGAGCTGTTCCTGTCGACAATCGCGCTGGGTGAGTTCACTGAGGGATTCGACCAAGCCCAGCATCCCGTCGTCTCCGCTGTCTGCGCAGGACACACGCTGGTTCCCGTGGACGACAAGACGGCGTTCGTCTATGCGAGAGTGGTCCGCGAGCTTCGTCGACGTGGTGAATTGATCGGTGCCAACGACCTCTGGATCGGATGCACGAGCCTGCGCATGGGCCTCCCGATCGTCACGGCGAACGTGGAGCACTTTCGACGCATCGACGGGCTCGGTGTCGTTCGCTACCGCTGAGCGAACAGTGTCTATTCCTGACGCAGCCGCGACTCGACGAAACTTTCCAGCTCGCCCCACTTGTCGACGGCCTTGACGTACGGCGGTTTCGGCTTGCGCACCTCGTCAGGATCGAGCACGTGGCCGACCAGCTTGCCCAGATCGGTGTTCGGTTCTAGCCCCTTCGCGATGGTCTGGTCCTCGGAGTAATCGCCGACGTCGCGCAGCAGCTCGATTGCCAGCTCCAGCTGCTCGCGGTCGACCGCATCAGGGCCGTCGGCCAGATCGTCGGCAAGGCCGGTGAGGACGTACACGTTGTCCTCGGTGATGTCGATGTGCAGCGACCCGTCGGTGGCGGCGGTGCGGATGTCGTCGTAGGTCGGCAGGTCGGACAGGTCGTGGTCGTGCTCGTCGGCGAGGTAGCGTGCCAGCGTCCGCTCCGAGCCGAACACGCTCACCCGGCCGTTGCGGCCGAGGAAGATCGGCTTCTCGTCGAGATAGCACCGCAACGTGTAGAACGTGCCGGCGCTGGTCATCATCCGGATCGGGTCGATGCCGACTTTCAGCCAGAAGTCCTCGTCGCCGCCCAGCACGACCTGCGGGGCGACCGCCGTTTCGGCCAGATCGCCCTGCGTCGGCTCCTCGGCTGGCGCGTCGGCTTCCGCGGTGCCCAGGCCGACCTCGTCGTCCTCGTCGTCGGGCGGCTCCTTGAGCTCGGCCTCGGCTTTCGCGGCGGCGTCGCGGTCCACCTCGGGAACGGACACCACCTCCTCGACGGCGTCGACGACCTTGTCCCAACCCTTGCCGACGACTGCGCCGATTTCGTGCCAGCGCTTGATGCCGGCTTTGTCCGAGAAGTTCTCGATGCCGCCGGACACCATGGACAGCACCGGGTTGCCGTTGAAGAACTTGCTGACCGCGGGCAGGTCGCACACCGAGCCGATGGCCGAGACGATCGCCAACGTGCCGGCCAGCTTCTCCACCGACTCGGCGCTCGGCTTGTCGGCCAGCAATTCGTAGACGTGAATCAAGTCGAAGCGCTTGTCGTCACGCGGATTGAGCTTGTGCGCGGACAGCGACGTGAGCTTCTCCCACGCCGGATGGTCCTTCAGGTCGTTGTCGGCCCCGGAGCGCACGAACGCGACGAGGTCGGGCACCGACTCGAACGCGTACAGGTCGTCCTCGTTGCCGAGGAACGCTTCCCATTCGTCGCTGGCGTCGCGCCAGCGCGGCGCATACAGCGTGAACACGTCACGGTCATCCAGGCTCAGTCCGATCGGCACGATGTCAGCCACGGGCCACACTCTAACCAGACAGTCGCTTCGGGCTGCTCAGGCCCTGCGCAGGGTAGCTGTGCGTACAGACCGGCCGAGATTGCAGTAGTGCACTACTCTCCCCATCTCGCGGCAGCGGCGTGACGATTCCCCTCATGCAGAACAGAACCTCGTAGGAGGAACGATGAGGAATAGCGCAAGCAAATCCGTGGTGTCAGGGCGTCATGCCAGCGGTTGCGTCGCCGTCGCCGGGGCAGGGATCCTCGTGTTGAGTCTGGTAACAGTGCCGCCGCACGTTGTTGGTGGCATAGCCGATGTTCGCGCCGTCGATGTTCGCGCCGTGCAGCTGACGGGGTTCGCGCTAGCGCCCGACGCGTCTGCGGCCGCGATGCTGAAAACGTTGATCCGCACCCCCATAGCCGTCGGTGGTCCCACAGATATCAAGATCAAGGCTGCGAGGACTTCACCCACATCGATTCCGGCGATCCGGTCTACCGCTGTAACCCCACAAGCGGTCAACGACCTTGCGATAGGCAGCCGGAAGGTCAACAGCGCCGCCACCGAACCTCCGGTCCTGAACTTCGAGTGGTTAGGCAAGTGGTTCGAGTCGACACCAGATTTCCTCAAGGGTGTCTTCTTTTTTGCTGTCGCGCTCCCGGTGTTTCTCTTCACGGTTTACGTTTATGATCCGATCGCAAAAACGATCAATGTCGTCCTTGGCGCTCTGGGTCTCCCGTTGCTACCGGTCGGCATTCCAGACTGGTCCACAACTTCCCAGGCAAACGAAACCATCGTCGCGGTAGGGACGGATAACACCCTGTCAAGCAAGCGCGTTGCGCCCCAGGCGAAGTCCGGCACACCGTCCGACCTGCCGCTGTCGACGGCAACGGGTGCCCCGCCCGTTCAGAAGCCCTTGGCAACAACTGCGCCCGAGGCTGGTGAAATGCAGTTGACGCGAACACACATCCGAACCCTGCGGACTCCGCCGACGACAAGAACGACCGAGACCGGTCAAGAACTGCCGACGAATACAGGCGCATCAGCCGGCCGGAGGCTGTCGGCGAGTGTTTCGGATTCGCAATTGGTCGGCCGGCCAAACAAGCCGGTGGCACTTCGCCCGATAGTAAGCGATTCCCCCGCGAAGGCCGGCCCGCGGCCTAACGCCTTCGTCCGCCCCGGCGATGCCGACCGTGGGACTCCGGCCGCGTCGCGAGCCAAGGTGACCAAGACCGGTGAAACGTCCTTGTCGCCATCGTGGTCGGCAAGGACTACGCCGGGCAGCACCTCGCCGGCAAGCAATTCGCATGGCAGCAGCTCATCGGGCGGTGACTCCGTCGGTTCCAAGTGAACGTCCACGTCATCGTTTCCGCCTACGGCGGCTAACCAGTGGGGTGGCACAACAGCGCTGTGTCGCGGGGCGCAGATAAGGGGTCACGCTGTCGGCCGCCAGAAACCTTGAAAGCCTTGCCCTGCGTTGGTCGTCCGGATCGGCGACAGCTGCAGCGGATCTCCGGCCTCAACCGGGTATCGACAGCGGTGCAGATAGTGGAGGGCTGGCGATGATCGTTTGGTCCCAGAATGACAGCATCCCACTCGCGATATGGCAGACATGTCTGACCAGCGGTGACACGATACTGGCGTGGAAGACGGTGGGGGCGGCCGCGTCGCGCCGACAGCCGCGGGCCTTTCCTGTGGGTCCTGCGGCACGCACTTGGGCGTGACGGCCAAGTTCTGCAGCGAGTGCGGCGCGCCAGTACAACCGTCTATTCAGTCGGCTGAGTACAAGCAGGTGACAGTGCTATTCGCCGATGTGGTGCGGTCGATGGACATCGCGGCCGCTTTGGATATGGAGCGGTTGCGCGAGGTCATGACCGGTTTGGCCGAACTGTCCGCGTCGGT
>DATBFF010000204.1:0-3297 GCA_036558625.1 Mycobacterium sp.
CCGACATAGCCGAACGGCAGATAGCCGGTGAAGCCATAGATCACGTTCAACCCCTGCGCGAGGGTGAAGAACGTGATGAAGTTGAACAGCAGCAGCTCATTGGAATAGACCCCGCGCAGCACGCCGAGCAGCGGCCCCGCCAGCGTCGTGATGCCGCCGAACAGCGCAAAGACGATGGCAAAGATCGAGATGCTGAGATCGAAGGCGGCGTCGGGATAAAACACCGAGATGTGCCAGGCGAAGGTGCCGCCCACGAATCCCGCGATCAGAGCGGACAGCAGCCAGGCGATGGTGCGGCCGCGCACCACGGAGATGCCGGCCATCTCGGCGCTGACCGGGTCCTCGCGGATCGCCTGCAGCGACAGGCCAAAGCGGGAATTGCGCAGCCACACGATGGCGAGAAGCGTGAGCCCCAGGACGCCGAGCGCGACGTAATAGGAGAATGCCGGCGCGAACACGCCAGACAGCGAGACGCCGTAGGGGCCTTTCGTGATATCCTGCAGGCTGGGATTGGCGACGACCTCGTACGTCGCCTCGGCTGCCGCGAGATTGGCGAGCGCGAAATAGGCTCCCGAAAGGCGCAGCAGCGGGATCAGCACGATGCCGAGCACGACCGCTGCTGCGCCGGCGCAGAGCATCGCCACCAGTGGTGCAACGTGCAGGTGCATGACCGCAAGCGCGAAGCCGTACGCGCCGGCGCCGTAGAATCCGACATAGCCGAACGGCAGATAGCCGGTGAAGCCATAGATCACGTTCAACCCTTGCGCGAGGGTGAAGAACGTAATGAAATTGAACAGCAGCAGCTCGTTGGAATAAACCCCGCGCAGGACGCCGAGCAGCGCGACGGCAATGGCGGCGACAAGGATGTCGCCGCCGACGCGCAGCTTGCGGGAGGCGGCGCTGCGGCCCTGCGGGGTGCGGTTGCCGCCCGGCGGGTTGGCGGTGGCGTCAGGCACGGCGCACCCGCCGGCCGAGCAGGCCCTCCGGGCGGATCAGCAGAACGAAAATCAGCAGCAGATTGGGCAGCAGATTGGCCCAGGAGCTGAGATAGGTCTGCATCAGCATCAGCGACACGCCATAGATGATGCCGCCGAGCACCGTGCCGAGCGGATTGCCCAGCGTGCCGATGATGATGACGACAAAGGCAGCGATGTTCAGCTCCACCCCGATGCCTGGCGTCACGCTGCCCAGCATGAACGGCTCGAACACCCCGGCGATTCCGGCGAGGCCGATGCCGATGCCGAATGCGATGGCCGAGACCAGATGCGTGTTGATGCCGGTGGTCATCGCCTCCTCGCGGGAATCCATCACCGCGCGAGTCAGTGCGCCGAGCCGGGTCCGATAGAGGTAGATATACACAAGAATTACACAGACGGCGCTGACCGCGGCCGAGAATGCCCAGGCCTTCGGCATGCGCGCGGTCAGGATCTGCACCGGCCCGGCGCCAAGAATGCGCGGCGGAATGGATCGCTCGGTGCTGCCCCACAGGATCGCGGCGATCGCCTCGATCATCTGCGACATGCCGAAGAATAGGATCAGCGACAGCATCTCTGAATCGCGGGCCAGCAGCAGGCGTGGGATTACCAGGTAGTAGATCGGGATGCCGGCCGCGATCAGCACCACCAGCATGATCGCCGCCGAGCTTAGCGGATGCAGCGCGAGCAGGGTGAAGAACCAGAACGCCGCATAGGCGCCCAGCATCAGGAAGTCGCCATGCGCGAGATTGACGATGCGCATGACGCCGAACACGAGGTTGAGTCCGAGTCCGACCAGGGTGAAATACAGGCCGAAGATGATCCCGGTGATGATCGCCGCGGAAAGCATCGTCAGGCGATGCTCATCTCCCTCTCCGCCCCGTGGGGGCGGAGAGGGAGCTTGCGCGCTGCCGCCGGCATCATCGCCCGAGCTTTGCCGTGCCGTTCGCCAGATTGGGCGGATAGACCACGACCAGTTGCATCCCTCCCTTGCCGTTGGGCTCCACCTGACCGAGCGGCATGATCTCGCCGATCTGCGCACCGGTGGAATTCAGTTCGAAAGGCCCGGATATCGTCACCAGCTTGCCCGACAATCCGAACACCGCATCGCGCAGCGCCAACTGGTCCATGCTGGCGGTGTGGGCCAGGGTCTCCTGCAGGATCAGGCCGACCGTGTAGCCGGCCACGGCGTTCTGTCCGAAATCGGCGCCCGGCGTATTGGCGTAGGTTTCCGCCCACAGTTTCGCGAAGGCTGGCAGGTTCAGGCCCGCATTCACCTTATATTCGTAGGACGCACCGGTGACGTAGGTGAACACGCCTTCCAGGCCGCCGATGCCGACATTCTGCAGCAACAGCGCACTCTCCAGCCCGGGATAGACGGTGAACACGAACTTGAACGTATGGCCGGAGCCCTGAAGGTTCCGCAAAAACGCGATGTCGTTGCCGGGATAGCCCAGCGCGATCACCGCATCCGGCTGCTTCGCTGCGATGTTGTTGATCAGCACGGTATAGCTCGACGTGCTGGTCGGCACGCCCTGGTCATAGACGATCTTCAGCTTGCCCGCGTCGTTGATGTACTTTTTGAGCGCGTTGGCCTGCGTGCCGGTGAAGTCGTTGGTCGTGTAGAGCAGTGCCACCGTTTTCAGCCCGGCTGCCGCGCCCGCGGCGTTCAGATATTCCGCCAGGTATTTCGGCCAGACCGTCGACTCCGGTGCGACGAGCAGAGCGATGTAAGGATTGTCCTTGGTGAAGAATTCAGCCCCGGTCCCGCCAGGATCGAACAGGAACATCTTGTGCTCGCGCGCGATCGGCACCGCGACCGCGGTCAGCACGGAGCCCTGGTCGCTGATCAGCAGATCCACCTTGTCCTGGGTGATAAGCTGGTTGATCAGCGTCGCCGCCGTTCCCGGGTTCGATTGGTCGTCGTAGCTGATCAGCCTGAGCGGGATCTTCCTGCCGAACGGCTTCACCATAGTGCCGCCGGCCGCATTGCTGCGGTCCACCCACAGCTTCAGACCGTAATACGTCGGCATCGAGATGCTGGCGAACGGACCAGAGCTGGCGTGAAGGTGACCGATCTTGATCTCGTTCGGCGCCTCCGCCGCGCGCACGGGCCCGATCAGCAGCGCGGACAATCCCGCGGCGGTTGTACCACGCCGTGTCAGTTGCATGGCCGCATCCTACTGACCAAGCTTCGCCTGTCCGGTCGCGAATTGCGGCGGATAGACGACGACCAGCTTCATCCCTCCTTTGCCATCGGGCTCCACCTGACCGAGCGGCGTCAGCTCCCCGATCTGCGCCCCTGTCCCGTCGAGCTCAAAAG
>DATBFF010000205.1:0-15973 GCA_036558625.1 Mycobacterium sp.
GTACTCCTTGAACCACTTCTCGTGCGTCAGGATGTAGTTGACGACGCCGCCGAGGAAGGCGATGTCACTGCCCGCGCGGATCGGCAGGTGGTGGTCGGCGACGGCGGACGTGCGGGTGAACCGCGGGTCGATGTGCACGACCTCCGCGCCGCGAGCCTTGGCCTCGACCACCCACTGGAATCCGACGGGATGGGCCTCGGCCATGTTCGAGCCCATGATGACGATGAAGTCCGCATTGGCGAGGTCTTGCTGATAGTCCGTCGCTCCGCCGCGACCGAAGGAGGCTCCCAGACCGGGAACCGTGGCGCTGTGTCAAATACGGGCCTGGTTCTCGATCTGCAGTGCGCCCAGCGCGGTGAAGAGCTTCTTGATCAGATAGTTCTCTTCGTTGTCCAGGGTGGCGCCGCCGAGGCTGGCGATGCCCATCGTCCGGCGCAGCGTGTTGCGGTCTTTGTCGAACTGCTGCCAGCCCTTGTCGCGCGCGTCGAGAACCCGGTCGGCAACCATGTCCATCGCAGTGTCGAGGTCGAGGGTTTGCCACTCGGTGGCGTGCGGCGCGCGGTATTTGATTTTGGTGAGCCGCTGGGGACCGGTGACGAGCTGCTTGCTCGCAGATCCCTTGGGGCACAGACGGCCTCGCGAGATCGGGCTGTCCGGGTTGCCCTCGATCTGGATGACCTTGCCGTCCTTGACGTACACCTTCTGTGCGCAGCCGACAGCACAGAACGGGCAGACGGAGTGGGCTGTCCGGTCGGCTTCGGCGGTCCTTGGCGTCAGGGTGGCTGAGCGTTTGGACTGGGCGGCCTTGCCGCGGCCGAGCTTGTCGGTCCCGGTGAGCTGCCGGTACACCGGCCAGTGCCTGATCAGCTTGCCGATGTCCATGCCTGCCTCCTACCCCGCGTCTCTTCGATCAAACCACTGTCGGGGGCCTCGGGTTGGCGATTGTCGCTCCGAGGCGGGCATGTCGCATGGTTCCCGTTCTGGTGAATCTTGAGGCCAATGGGACGAATGTTGTCTCATAGGCATCGTTGGCCACATTCGTGCCTCCCGGCCGCGGTGGTCGAGTTGCCCGCCTCTGAGCGACAAATCGGCGCCTATTTTCCTACCGCGAAAGTCCGCCGGCCATCGTTGTCACGACGCGTAATCCGCTGCGCGTCAAGCTGTTCCAGCAACGGGACGGCAACTCGACGGGTTGTGCCCAGTGCGCGTTTGGCCTCGCTGACCGTGAACGGCTGCGGCAGTGACTCCAAAACCTCCGCAGCGCGCACCAGCGCGTCGGGGCCGAGGACGACACCGTCGGCAATCCTCGTGAGCCGCCCTGTCCGGACCGCGGCGGCCAGCTCGCGCGTCCCGAGGCCGAGATCCTTGAGTTCGTCGGCCTCCGGCGCGCGGAACGGCTCGGCAGCCAGCCACTCCTCGAGCGTGCGCACCGCCTTCTCGACTCGCGGCGGCAGAGAAGCCCCAGGCCGCCGCACCCGCCCGTCAGCCACCTCCAAACCCGTTCCCTCCAAGAGCGGATGTACCAATTCGACCGCGGGCAGCTCGACCTCTCGGCGCAGCGTTTCCAGCGGCATTCCTGCCGCGATGTCGTGTTCTGCGGACCAGCGTTGAAGGACCGTGATCAGGTCACGACACCGCCCGGACCACCACTGACTGTCGACGGCCCACTCGCCGACCTGCTGGCCGCTCACCGGAAACCCCATGGCGCGCAACTCATTTGCCAGCGCACACACCGGCGGCCGCACGCGACCAGAAGCAAGCTCCTCCGCCCGCTCTCGCGCCGCACCACGGCGACGCAGCGCGGGCGGACGCACGTCGAGCACCGTGACCCCGGCGGCGATGCGATGCTCGCCCGGATCCCGTAGCAGCCCAACGTCTCCCACCCGCAACGGCAATGGACGCGCCAGCCGTAGCCGCGCACCCACAACACCCAGCGGTCGCACTCGTACCGGCACCGCCGCAGAACCGATGTGCAGCACCAGCTCTCGATGCAGCTCCCCGGCCTCCCGTAGAGCGACGTCGATCTCGCTGGTGTCCAGCCATGCCTCCGGCGTGCACACGGTGTCGCCGCGGCCGATGGCGTGCCGGTCCACACCGCGCAGGTTCACCGCGACACGAGCGACGGCGGAAACTTCCGACTGTTCCCGTCCGAGCGACTGCAATCCCCGGACCGTGACGCGCCGCCCGTTGTGCTCGAGCTCATCGCCCACGCGCACGGTCCCGGCGGCCAACGTGCCCGTGACCACCGTGCCGGCGCCCCGGACCGTGAACGACCGGTCCACCCACAGCCGCACGTCGGCATCAACGTCCGGCGCAGGCAGCCGGTCGGTCAGCGTCATCAATTCACGACGGACACGATCCAGATCAGTTCCAACTACCACCGGCGCGTCCGGCAACCGCCTACGCACCTGAGCGACAACGGGCTCCGGATCGGCGAGGTCGGCCTTGCTGACGACGACGAGCACATGCCGCACACCCAACGCCTCCAGCGCCGCCATGTGCTCCTCCGACTGCGGCATCCACCCCTCGGTCGCTGCGACGACAAACATCACCGCCGGCACCGGCCCGACCCCGGCGAGCATGTTGCCGACAAAGCGCTCGTGCCCGGGCACGTCGACGAACGCGATTCGCCGCCCGTCGATCGACGTCCACGCGAAGCCGAGGTCGATCGTCAGCCCTCGGCGCTGCTCCTCGGCCAGCCGGTCGGGCCACGTGCCGGTGAGCCGCTGAACCAACGTGGACTTGCCGTGGTCGACGTGGCCGGCCGTGGCTACGACATACATGCCCGCACCGCCGCCAGCAGCAGCGCGTCCTCCTCGGGCGCGACCGTGCGCAGGTCGAGCACACATCTGCCACCATCGAGCCGCCCGACAACCGCCGGCGTGCCCGTCCGCAAACCGACGCCACACGACTCGGGCAGACTGATCCCCGCGCTGGGCAACTCCACGCCCGGCGCCCCCCCGCCGCCGACCGCCGCCACGCAGTTCACCGCGTGCACGCCGGTCAGCTGGGCAGCAAGCCGCTCGGCCCGCGAACGCAACGCGGCCACGTCGGCGTTCAGCGCTTCCACCACGGGCGGTGGTGGTCCCGTCAATGTTGCCTCCAACGCGGCGAGCGTCAGCTTGTCGACACGCAGCGCCCGCGCGGCGGGGTGCCGCCGCAGACGCTCGATCAGTGGCCCCGAGCCGAACAGCAGGCCCGCTTGCGGGCCACCCAGAAGCTTGTCACCACTGGCCGTGACGAGATCGGCGCCAGAGCGCAAAACCGTTGTGGCGTCAGGCTCTTCGGGCAGCAGCGGATGCGGCGTGAGGAGGCCCGAGCCGATGTCGACGACCAGCGCGACGTCGAGGGCGGCCAACTCGGCGACGGAGACCGCCGACGTGAATCCGGTGACGTGGAAGTTCGACGCGTGCACCTTGAGCACGAAGCCGGTGTCTGGTCCGAGCGCATCGGCGTAGTCGCGCAGGCTGGCGCGGTTGGTGGTGCCGACCTCACGCAGGCGCGCGCCGGTGGAGGCGAGCAGGTCGGGGATGCGGAAGCCGTCACCGATCTCGACCAGCTCGCCGCGGCTGATCACGATCTCCTTGCCCGGCGCCAACGTCATCGCTGTGAGCAGCAGCGCGGCGGCGTTGTTGTTGACGACGTGCGCGCCGCCGGCTGACGGGACGGCCCGCGCCAACGCGGCGAGCGCGCCGCGGCCGCGACGGGCGCGTTGGCCCGTCACCAAGTCGAACTCCACGTCAGTGGCGCCACCCGCGGCCACCACCGCGTCGAGCGCGGCCTGCGACAACGGTGCCCGGCCAAGGTTCGTGTGCACGACGACACCGGTGGCGTTGATCACCGGCCGCAGGCTCGCGGCGCTCACCGGAAGCGCGGCGACCGCCTGCTCGGCGACCTGGTCCGGTGCGATCTCGCCGGCGCGTGCCCGCGCTTGGGCCTGCGCCACAACGGATTTCACCAAAGCGCGGCCCAACACACGCTGCGCCTCGGCTAGCCGGGGATCGCCGAGCAGAACGTCGGTTCGCGGCACGCGGCGCCGTGGGTCGGCCATTTCAGTCCCCGTGCCCGTGGCGGAGGCGGACGGGAATCGAACCCGCCAGCGACAGGACCTGCCGCTCAACGATTTTGAAGACCGTGCCGGTCACCAGACCAGATACGCCTCCATGGGGCATGGTGGACATCATGTCCTACCGACTGACCCAGTACGCCCACGGGGGCGGCTGCGCGTGCAAGATCCCGCCTGGCGAACTGGAGGAGGTGGTCCGCGGGCTGAGGAAAGCCGAGCCGAAGAACCCGGCCGGGGAGCTGCTGGTCGGCTTGGACTCCGGCGACGACGCCGCCGCGGTGCGCATCGAGGGCGGCATGGCGCTGATCGCGACGACCGACTTCTTCACCCCGGTCGTGGACGACCCGTACGACTGGGGCCGGATCGCGGCAGCGAATGCGCTGTCGGACGTGTATGCGATGGGCGGCCGTCCGGTTGTCGCGGTCAACCTGCTGGGCTGGCCGCGCGACGTGCTGCCGTTCGAGCTGGCGGCCGAGACGTTGCGCGGTGGGCTCGACGTGTGCGCCGAAGCCGGCTGTCATCTCGCGGGCGGCCACAGCGTCGACGACCCGGAGCCCAAGTACGGGCTGGCCGTCACCGGGATCGGGGATCCGAATCGCTTGCTGCGCAACGACTCCGGCAAGCCCGGTGTGCCGCTGTCGCTGACGAAGCCGCTGGGCATCGGTGTGCTCAACAGCCGGCACAAGGCCACCGGAGAACACTTCGGCGAAGCGATCGACGTCATGACGACGCTCAACGCCGAGGCAGCCGAGGCAGCGCTGGCTGCGGGCGTCGAATGTGCCACCGATGTCACAGGTTTCGGCCTTCTAGGGCATCTGTACAAGCTGGCCCGGGCCAGCGGTGTCACCGCGGTGATCGACGCCGAAGCGGTGCCCTACCTGAACGGCGCACGCGAAGCACTCGCGGCGGGCTATGTCAGCGGCGGCACTCGTCGCAACCTGGACTGGGTCGCACCCCACGTCGATTTGTCGGCCGTCACCGAGGACGAGGCCTTGTTGCTCGCCGACGCGCAGACGTCGGGCGGTCTGCTGATCGCGGGCGAGATTCCCGGCGCGCCCGTCATCGGTGAACTGATTCAGCGAGGAGAGCACACGATTGTGGTGCGCTGAACAGATTGCTTTCGCAGGGCGGATCGTCGCAACGATGATGGCCGGCGGCGTTCTGGTGCAATGCGCCTCTGCGCCTCCTCCTCCTACGGCGCCGTCGCCGCCGCCAGCCGCCACTCCCTCGCCCTCTGCCACCATCGAGCCGGTCAGCGCCGCCGATCTCGGGCCAAGCTGGCGGCCCGGCTGTCCACTCGACCCAAGTCACCTGCGCCGAGCCGAGGTCGACTACGTCGGCTTCGACGGAAAGACTCACCGCGGCGCGCTGATCCTGAACGAAGACGTGGTCACCGACGTCGTCGCGATCTTTGGGGAGCTTCTTCAGTTGCGGTATCCGATCGCGAAAATCCGCCCAGCGGATAGTTATCCAGGAGCCGACGACGAGTTGTCCATGGAGGACGACAACACCTCGGCATTCAACTGCCGAGACATTCCGGGGACCGGCCACTGGTCTTTGCACGCATTCGGTCGAGCGATCGACCTCAACCCCCTGCTCAATCCTGAGATCGACTCGACGGGGGCCATCCAACCCGAAAACGCCGCGCCATACCTCGACCGCAGCCGCACCGATCCCGGGCTCTTGCACGCCGGCGACCCGGCGGTGCGCGTGTTCACCGATCGTGGTTGGCGCTGGGGCGGGTCGTGGCGAACGCCCGTCGACTATCAGCACTTCGAGCGCTGATCCGTAGGGTGGGTCCCAATGCGAAAATCCCGAGTCATTCACCACGTCCGCCAGGCAGCCGCCTTGGCGGTAGCGGCAGTGACCGCCGCTTCCACCGTCAACGGTTACCGCCCGCTGGTACGCCGCGGCAATCGCTCGATCTGGGCCTTCATTTTCGGGGTGGTCGTCACCGAGCTTCCCCTGCAAACGTTGGCGAGCCAGCTGGGCGGCCTCGCCGTGACCGCCCGCCGCCTGGCCCGTCCCGTGCGCGCCGTGGCCTGGGTCACGGCAGCCCTCTCCGCCGTCGGCCTTCTCAACTTCTGGCACGCCGGACGTCATTCCGACGTGCAATTGACTGCCGCACTCGACGACGGTCTCGGGCCCGACCGTCGCCGCGACTCGAGCAACCTGTGGCGCCGACCCGACGGTGCCGGCACGGCGAGAACACCGGGGCTGATAAGGATGTTCCGCATCTACCGCGACTACGCCCACGACGGCGACATCAGCTACGGCGAATACGGCAGCGCTAATCACCTCGACATCTGGCGCCGACCCGACCTCGATCCCGACGGCAGTGCGCCGGTGCTGTTCCAAGTCCACGGCGGAGCGTGGGTCACCGGAAACAAACGGGGACAAGCACATCCGCTCATGAGCCACCTCGCCGAGCTCGGCTGGATCTGCGTCTCCGTCAACTACCGCCGCAGCCCCCGCAACACCTGGCCCGATCACATCGTCGACGTCAAACGCGCGCTGGCCTGGGTCAAGTCCCACATCAGCGAGTACGGCGGCGACCCCGGTTTCGTCGCCATCACCGGCGGGTCCGCCGGCGGGCACCTGTCGTCACTCGCTGCGCTCACTGTCAACGACCCGCAGTTCCAGCCCGGCTTCGAAGACGCCGACACCCGCGTGCACGCCGCCGTGCCGTTCTACGGTGTCTACGACTTCACCCGCTTCGACGACGCCATGCATCCCGATATGCCGTCGCTGCTTGAGAGGATCGTCCTCAAGCAACCGCGCGCGGGAGATCTGCAGTCCTACACGGCCGCCTCGCCAGTTACGTACGTATCCGCCGATGCCCCACCGTTTTTCGTCCTGCACGGCCGCAACGACTCGTTGGTTCCCGTCGAACAGGCCCGTGACTTCGTGGAGCGGCTGCGCCACGTCAGCCACCAGCCCGTCGCCTACGCCGAACTTCCTTTCACGCAGCACGCTTTCGATATTCTCGGCTCCACGCGCGCAGCACACGCCGCAGTCGCGGTCGAACAGTTCCTCGCCGAGGTTTACGCCATGCGACGGGCTGATCGCGAATCACCGGCCCGCGTAAAGACCTAACGCTTGGGCGACCGCGGTATTGACTTCGCCGAACACACGCGTCATCGGTGGACTGCCTCGCACCTGGATCGAGTTGGAGAACAGAACCACGTAGGTGTCTGAGCCCGGATCGATCCAGACCATGGTTCCGGTGAAACCGGTATGGCCGAAGCTGCCGATCGGAAAGATCGTGCCGCGCGGGGTCGATTGGCCGGTATCGATATCCCAGCCGAAGCCGCGCAGGTTCTGTCCCCAGATCGCCGGATAGTGCCGATCGGATCGTGCGGCGTTCGCCGCCGGGACTTGCTGCGCGGTATGGCCGGGCTGTTGCGGCGTCGTCATCAACTCGACCGTCGCCTGGCTCAACGGAAACTCGCTCGGGCGTCCCGCCAGCCGATCGAGCAAGGCCTGCGCGTAGATGCCGACATCGTGCGCGGTCGAGAACACGCCGGCGTGCCCGGACACGCCACCCATGCGCCGCGCGGTCGGGTCATGCACCGTGCCGCGCAGCAGGTGATCGATATCGGGATTCTTGGCCGGGTCGGCTCTGCTTTCTTCGTCGAGTGCTGTCGGTGCGATGCGCCCCAACAAATCGGTGCTCCAAGTGCCCGCCGGACAGGCGGCTACCGCGGGCTCGTTCGGGGCCCACGCGATCGCTGCTCCTCGGATCTCGTGTGGCCCACAGGCTTTGGCCGGTGGGAGATAGCGGGTGTCCTGCATGCCAAGCGGCGCAAAGATATTGCGCTGAACGTAGACGTCTTCTGGTTCTCCGGTGAGCTTCTCGACCAGCGCTCCGAGCACGACGAAGTTGATGTCGGAGTAGCGGAAACCCGCCCCGGGCGACGACTGCAGCGGCGTGGTCAGCGCGCGATGAACACCTTCTACCTTGTTGGCCTCGTCCAGCCCCCACGCATCTTTGAGGTCTACATCTCCCGGCTCGCCCGAGGTGTGCGTCAGCAACGTGCGAACCGTCACCCGTGCGCGCTGGGGATCGTTCGACGAGTTGAAGTCTGGCAAGTACTTCTGCACCGGATCGTCGAAATCGACGCTGCCCTGTTCGTAGAGCTGCATGACGGCCGTCGCCGTGGCAAGGGGCTTCGTCAACGACGCCACGTCGAAGATCGTGTCCTCGGTCATCTGCTCCGCAGGCGCTGGCGATCCGTCGAGCCCCTGTTCGCCGTCGAGCTTGCGGACGCCATATGCCCGATGGAAGACGACCTTGCCGCCATGCCCGACTACGACCACGGCACCCGGCAGCTGATGCGCCGCGATCGCCTGGTCGATCAGCTTGGAGACCGCCGGTATGTCCGGTGTGGGAGCCGCGTCTGGTGCTGGTCGAGGTGGCGCGGGCGCCCGCGATGGCGCCTGCGCAGCCGGTCGCGGGCTGTCATGGACTTCTGTGCGCGCCGCGCCGTTGACGCAAGCCGCCGCCAGCACGAGCACGACAGCACCAATAGCGGTGGCCTGTAGCCGAGATCGCCTACCGAACATCGAGCCGGCCCATCTGGTTACGAATCGGCGATTGCCGCCTTCGGTACGTGGCGCGCCACCGTTTCGTCCATGGTCTGCCGCAGTGCGGGTACCTCGTTCAGCAAGCGGTTGAGGTCGTCGCGCGAGATGTGCAGCACCTCGGCCCGCCCGGTCGTCGTCACTGTCGCATTACGCAACTTCCCACGGCGAAGGGCAGATTCGCCGATCACCTCGCCGGGTCCCACCACGGCAATACGCTCGCTGCCGACGTACACGCCCGCCTCCCCGCTGAGCATGATGTAGCACGCGTCCGACGGAGTCTGCTCACGAATCAGCGGCCACGGCCCGGACGTCGACGTGTGATGTGTTGCTTGGGCGATACGCGTCAGCTCATCGTCGGAAAACTTCGCGAATGCGTCATGTTCCCGTAGCCGACGCGCGTCCGCTGCCTGCTGCTGCTCGCGAGCTTTCCTCGCCTCGGTGGTCTCATGCCTGTCCATGGTGGCTCCCCAATTGGTGATGGCCTGACCTGTTGGAGCCTAGCGAGATGCCGATGCCTGCAGGTAGGAACGCGCAACGCCATTCAACCTCGAGGGCCGCAGCAAACGCCCGCAAGCGGTTGCAATCTCGGTACGCGTCACTCCGCAAGCCGGTTGACCAGGCCGGCGAAGGCCTTGGGCAGCGCGGCCGCGGCGGGCACGATCTGCGAGCGCACCGGAGCGTACGTGCTCGCCTGCACGACGGCCGACGTCAGCAAGCGATAGCGCCGCGACATCCGGCGCCACCGGCGGTCGTAGTGGTCCGGCCGATCCTCGAGGACGCACTGCACCAATAGCTCGGCCGCCCCGAACGCGATGCCCAAGCCCTCACCGGTCAGTGCGTCGACGTAGCCCGCCGCGTCACCGACCAAGAGCACCCGTCCCGCCGTTCGGCTGCGAACTCTCTGGCGCAACGGGCCGGCGGCCAGGTCCGTGCCGTGCGGGCGGCCCCGCACCCGATGCGCCAGAGCGGGGAACCCAGAAAGATGGCCGTCGAATCCTGCCTTGCGCGAACTGAGAATGGCGATGCCGACACAGTCGTCGGCGACGGGCGTCACATACGCCTCGGCGGCGGGCGCCCAATGCACTTCGACATAATCCGTCCACGGTGCGATCTGGACGTGCCGGCGAATGCCCCAGCGGCGGGGGGCGCGGCATGGCATATCCAGACCGAGCGACCGACGGACCGGCGAGTGCAGCCCGTCTGCAGCGGCAAGATACCGGGCCCGAAAGCCGCACGCCTCAACGGATACCGCGTCCTGGGTGACCTCGCCGATGTCGTCGTGGACGAACCGCACACCGGCCGCCCGGGCCGCGTCGAGAAGCGCGGCGTGTAGCGCCAGCCTGCGCACACCCTGCCCGGCCCCGGACCGAAACAGTGCGGTGGCACGTCGATCACCGTCGAGGTAGCTGATGCCACGAAACGGTTTGCCCGCCACCGAGACACCGAGACGTGACAACTGACGGATTGCGTGAGGCATCAGCCCTTCCCCGCACGCTTTGTCGATCGGTCCGCGTCGACGTTCGACGACCACAACCTCCAAGCCAGCGCGCGCGGCGTGCAGCGCGGTGGCCAGCCCGGCCGGGCCACCGCCAGCAACGAGGACATCGATCACGTCAAGCTCGCCAGCGCGGCATTCTCCACGTTGATCCGCGTTCTCAGCAGCGTCGCGTTCAGCACCGTGAAGATCAGCGCGGTGATCCATGCCGTGTGTACCAGCGGCAGCGCCACCCCCTCAGCGACGACCGCGACGTAATTCGGATGCGGCACAAGGCTATACGGGCCGTTAGTGACGCGGCGCGCGCCAGAAACGACGATCACCCGGGTATTCCACTGCCGCCCCAGCGTCGTGATGCACCACCACCGCAACGCTTGAGCAAAGACCACGATTGCCAGCATCGGCCAGCCCAATGCAGGGATGAACGGGCGCCAATGCGCCTCCACGAGGCAACCGGCGAGCAGGCCGGTGTGCAGCGCCACCATCGCGGGGTAATGCCGCGACCCGAACTCGGTGCCGCCGTGCGCAAGGCTCCAGGTCCGGTTACGTTGGGAGACAACCAGTTCCTGCATTCGCTCCGACGCGATCACACCGATCAGCAGTACATACCAGGCCATGGGGTCAGTGCCAGCGCAGCAGGACCAACTCTGAGCAGAACCCCGGGCCCATCGCCATCAGTAGCCCCGGGCTTCCCGCCGGTGGATGTTTGGCGATGGTGTCGCGCAGCACGTGCAACACCGATGCGGAGGAGAGGTTGCCGACCTCGCTCAGCGAGCGCCAGGTCAGCTCCAGCGCTTCGGGTTGCAGTCTGAGCGTTTCGGTGATCCCCTCGATGATCTTCGGCCCGCCGGGATGACTCACCCACGTGCCGACGTCGGCGATGGTCATGTCATGTGCAGCAAGGAATTCGGTGACGTCGTCGCGCAGATATTGCTCGACGATCGTCGGAAGGTCCGGAGACAAGATCAGCTGGAAGCCCGACGAGCCAATGTCCCAACCCATCGTGCGCTGCGAATCGGGATAGAGGTGGCTGGTCGACGCCAGGACATCCGGGCCGTCGACGTTGAGCTGCTCGGCCCGGCGTTCACCGACGGCGACGACGGCCGCTGCCCCGTCGCCGAACAGAGCGCTGCCGACGATGGTCGCTATTGTCGGTTCGGCCCCCGGATAGGTCAGCGAGCACAGCTCGACGGACACCAGGACTGCGACGTCGTCGGGCGCACCGCGCAGGTAGTCGTGCAAACGAGCCACTCCTGCCGCTCCGGCGACGCAGCCCAGTCCGAACATCGGCACCCGCCGGACGTCGGGGCGCAGTCCGATCCGGGTGGCGATGCGGGCATCCAGAGACGGCACCGCCAGGCCGGTGACCGTCGTGGTAATGATGAGGTCCACGTCCTGCGGCACCAGCCCCGCGTCGTCGAGGGCACCGGTCAGTGCCGCGCACCCCAGCTCCACCGCGTTGTCGATGAAGATGTCGTTAGCCTCGCCGAAGTCGGTCAGTGACGCATACTTCTCGAGCGGCAGTACCAGGCTGCGGCTCTGCACCTTTGCACTGGCATGAAGCTGCCGAACGATGTCCTCATGCTCGCCGAAGCCGGGCCATCCGATGAACGCTTCGGTGATCTCACTTTGGGGGTAGCAGTGCGGCGGGAGGACGCCGCGCACACCGCCGATGACGCTTACCGTGTCCATGTCTTGACCACGACTGCCGATGACGAGCGGTTCGATCTGCGGGCAGATTGGGTGTCGCGAAGGTCCTCTCCGTCGCTGATGCCGATCAGCTGGTGCAGCCGGGCCAGCGGGCGAGGCGCCCACCAGTTCCACCGTCCCATCACCTGCATGAAGGCCGGCACCAGCACCAGGCGCACCAGAGTCGCATCGACCAGCACGGCCAGCGTGAGGCCGACACCGAACAGCCGCAGAACCTGGACATGGGACGCGATCACCGCCGCGAACGAGATCGACATGATCAGCGCGGCCGCGGTGATCACCCGTCCGGTGCGGGCCACTCCGAGGGCAACGCTTTCGGTGTTGTCGGCACGGCCCTGTTTCGACGCGAGCCAGTACTCGCGGATACGGGCGAGCAGGAACACCTCGTAGTCCATCGACAAGCCGAAGGCGATGCAGAAGAGCAGCACAGGCATGTTGGCCACGAGCGTGCCCGTCGTCGTGGTTCCCAGCCCGCCCAGGTGGCCGTCCTGGAAGACCCACACCAGCGCGCCGAACGCGGCCGTCAGCGATAACACGTTGAGCACCAACGCTTTCAGCGGAAGTACGACGCTGCCGGTCAGCAGGAACAGCAGGGCGAAGGTGATCACAGCGATCAGGGCGAGCACCAGGGGCAGCCGAGATGTGATGGCTTCGACACTGTCGTGGTTGATTTGTGCGGTACCGGTTATCGCGACGCCGCGGCCTGCCGGTCCGGGGACGTCGTGCAACCGGTCCAGTTGTGTCTCGGAGCGCTCGGAGAACAGCGGGGCGGTGGACTCGACAGTCAGAAACGCGCTACCCCGCGCGATGCCGGTAGCCGCGGTCGGCGGTCCGGCCCTCGCCCCGTCGACGAAGGTTGCGGTCGGGACCGAGACGGCGGTTACGTCGGGCACCTGCGACAGTTCGGCGGCGTAGCGATCAAGATCGACGGGTGACAGGCCGTCGGCGTCGGGAATGACGATGGTCACGGCGGTCTCGGAGTTGTTGGCGAAGTCCTTGCGCAGTTGGTCGCCGACCTGATGGGCAGACATCGAGGTAGGCAGCACCCGGTCGTCGGGGAGTCCCCATCGCACGCCGAGGAACGGTGCGCCCAGCACCAGCAGCAGCGCGACGATGGCCAGCCCGATGGGAAGCGGACGACGCATCACGAATTTCGTTGAGCGATACCAGAATTGGCGCGCGATGGGGCGGTGGACTGGTTCGGGTCGGTTGAAAATGCGTCGAGCCAGTCGGCGGATGTCGAGCGAGTTCAGCCGGTCGCCGAGCAAGACGATCAAGACCGGCGTCAGCAGAATCGCAGCGGCCGCGACGACGACGACGGTCGCGACACCGGCGTAGGCGAACGACCTGAGGAAGTTCATCGAGAACAGCACGAGCACGGCCATCGACAGCGCGACCGTCGTCGCGGAGAACAGCACTGTGCGGCCAGCGGTGGCCATGGTGCGAATGAGCGCGTCGTCGCGGCTGGCGCCGGCGGCCAGTTCGTCGCGGAAGCGACTCAGTATCAGAAGCGTGTAATCGATGGCCAGCGCCAGACCCAGCGCGGCGGTCAGGTTCAGCGCGAAAATCGACACGTCGGTGAACAGGGTGATGATGCGCAGGACGGCCAGGCTGCCAGTGATGGCCATGGCGCCGACGGCGATCGGCACGGCGGCGGCCAGCAGGCCGCCGAACACCCAGACCAAGACGAGGAAGCTGAGCGGGATCGCGATCGACTCCATCAGCAGCAGGTCGTCCTGGGACTGCTGGGTGATCTGCATGTTGACCATGGCAGCGCCACCGGCGCGGACCGTGATGCCGTCGCGGTCGTAGGCGAGTTCGTCCGACAGCGTCTTGGCGTACTTCTGGGTGTCGCTCTCGCTGCCGGTGATGCCGGCGACGATCAGGCCGGATCTGCCGTCCTTGCTGATCAGTCGGGCCGCGGCCGGCGGTGGCGCGGTCCATGCGGAAGTGACGTTGGCGACGTGGGGGGAGCGTTGCAGTTTGTCGATGACCGCGGTGGCGACGGCGGAGGCTTTTTCAGTGGTGGCCCCGTCGGTGGTGGAGACGGTGATGAACATCTGCACATCGCCCTGGCGGAAATTCTCGGTGAGCAGTCGCGTCGCGGCGGCCGATTCCGAGGTTGGGTCTTGAAATCCGCTGGCGGAAAGTCGGTTGGCAACGGGGACGCCGAAGACAGCCGCAGCGAGCATCACCAGCACCGCACCGGCAGCGACTCGCCACGGCTGAGCGATGGCCAGACGTGCGATTCGCTCCAGCACCACGCGTCCTTCTGGGCTGACCTGTTGCTTGCGGTACCGGTGATTCGGTAGACCAGCGGTTATCAGCGATTCCCACCTTTATCACGTCTGCGAGGCGCGGAAGGTTCATTCTGGACAAACGCCGCTAGACCGCTGGACAAACGCAGGCAGACCGCCGCATCCGGGGCGTCCCGCCGTCTCGCAGCCCGACGCTGTCGAAGGGCCATCACGATTCGGCCGGAGAGCGACGCAACCACCGCCCGGAGATCACCAGGGCCACAAACGTCGCCACCAGCCACACCGCCAGCACCACGAACGGCAGCGCCCGCTGATTGTGCGGGAAGTACGTGGCCGCGTGGATCGCACTCACGGTCGCTCCGCTCGGCAGTGCGTGGTTGAGGAACGCGAACGGCTGCGGCAGCAGCGACGCCGACACAGCGCCACCCGACGACGTGTTGCCCAGCAGAATGAACACCAGCCACGTCGGGATGATCGCCCACCGATGCATCAGCACCAGCATCGTCGAGTTGAACAGTGCCGCGATCCCGATCTGCAGCGAAATCACCAGCCATAGTTCAAGAAACGGCGTCTGCAGCGCGCCGAGCAAGGGTCCGGCCACCGCGCTCAGCGCTGCGCCGCCCAGCACCGCCAGCGCCGCTAGGCAGACAATCCATCGGCGCAGCGTCAGCGTTTTCACGTTGGCGCGCAACTGGAACATCGTCACGAACCCCAGGATCGTCGCCGCGATCACCACATAAAACGTCGCCAATCCCACCGGATCTGACGCAGGCAGCGGATGCAGGTCCACGATCGGCATCAGGAATTGTCCCGGCGACGGCTGGTCGAGTTGTGTCAACACCCGCGCCGACGACGGGTCGCTCGCGCTCGACACCAGAAGCTGGGGCGGAGTCTGCGTTGCGTCGATCACCGCCGGAATCACCTGCCGGTTCACCGCCGCGATCGCCGCCTCCCGCGACGAATACAGTCGCGGGTCGAATTCGTGCGACTTCATTTGCAGCGCTTCGAAGATCCCGGCCGTCGCGGATGGCGGGCCGACCACCCCGATCGGCAGATGCCGCGGAAAAGGCCTGCCGAGTGCCACGGTGTACGCGGCGACGAACGCCGACGCCAGCGTCAGAGCGACCACTAAAACCACTGTGGCCTTTCGGATTTCGAGCGGAATGCGTCGCAGCGTGTTCATGTCCCGGCGGCTACGGCTTGCGAGCCACAACTCCGGTGCTCCCGAACGCGACGGCCTGCACCACCGGCCACCGCACGCTGTGCCGGGAAATCGCCGGTGCGTTTGGTGCTGACATGTGTGTCTCCCTGGGCTTGTGAACGATCGTGCCATCGACCCTCGGCGTCATCGGCTTGAGGTTCGCGTGCCGTCACGCATTCTGCTCGAACGGCTCGATGCACACCACGACGTGAGACCTTCGACTGCAGAACGAGGTGCCTTGATTCGTCGGGTAAGCCGCGCCGCTGACCACATCTGCCACAGGAGTCAACTGGCCAGGGACACTGCTCTGTGCCCACCTCGTAGCGACAACCCGCTGATCTGCGGTGGAGGCCTGATGTTGTCGCTGATCCATCGGACCAAATTTGCTCCTATGACCAGCCCATACGCCGATGTCGCTACGAGGCGGGCACGGCGACACCTGCTTTTTCGCGGGACTGCTGGGGCGATTGTGACTGCCCGCCGCGGCGAGGTCCGCGAGAATGAGGTCGACGGCCCCCGACCTTCGCCGATCTGTAAGGAGCCCGATGAGCGACACCGCCCTTGTCGTCGGGGAATCGCTGATCGACATCGTCGAGCACCAAGGCCAGACCCTTGGCGAGCACGTCGGCGGCAGCCCGCTCAATGTCGCCGTCGGG
>DATBFF010000206.1:0-26260 GCA_036558625.1 Mycobacterium sp.
CGCGGTGTGGTTGTAAACCACGTCGAGAATCACCTCGATGCCGGCGTCGTGGAACGAGCGGACCATGGTCTTGAACTCGGCGACCGCCGCGCCGGGGTTACGCACGGACGCGTACTGGGCGTGGGGAGCGAAGAACCCGAACGTGTTGTAGCCCCAGTAGTTTCGCAGCCCGAGGTCGAGCAGCCGGAAGTCATGCATGAACTGATGCACAGGCATCAGTTCGATGGCTGTGACCGACAGCGACAGGAGATGGTCGATCACCGCGGGATGTGACAGCCCGGCGTAGGTTCCGCGCAATTCCTCGGGGACGCCAGGATGGGTCTGCGTCATACCCTTGACGTGCGCCTCGTAGATGATCGTCTCGTTGTAGGGCCGCCGCGGCGCCCGGTCAGAACCCCAGTCGAAGAACGGGTTGACCACCACGCTGGTCATCGTGTGGCCCAGCGAGTCGACCATCGGACGATCGCTGGACCCCGACTCGTCGTCGACGGAGCGGTCGTAAGAGAACACCGCCTGGCCTTCGGTGAAGTCGCCGTCGAAGGCCTTGCCGTACGGATCCAGCAGAAGCTTGCTCGGATCGCAGCGGTGCCCGGCGGCGGGATCCCACGGCCCGTCGACGCGAAAGCCGTAGCGCTGCCCCGGTGTCACCGCCGGAAGATAGGCGTGCCACACGAAACCGTCGACCTCGTCCATCCGGATGCGCTTCTCGCCGCCGTCTTTGCCGATCAGGCAGAGTTCCACCGCGGTGGCGACCTCAGAGAACAAGGAGAAGTTGGTGCCGGCACCGTCGTAGGTCGCGCCGAGTGGGTACGGCGCCCCCGGCCACACCGTCGCCAGAACCGGCGTGCTGTCCGGTTTGTTCGCGCTCGCGGGCATCGCTCGACCCTATCTGTTGGTTCTCACCACCAGCCTGTGGCAGCACCGACCCGTTGGTCCAGCGCGTCGGTCATCGTGCGCACGTAGCTGGCGGATAGGTGATGAGAGTCGCGATACACCAACACATTTCCCTCGACAGCGCGACAGATGTTCGGCCGGCAGATCGCATCACTCATGTCAAGTGGCTTGAGCAGTGGGAACTCTGCGGCGTAATCGAGGGTCGGGTCGCGCTCGTTGAGGACATCAGAACGCTTCATCCCGCACGACGTCGCGGTGCCGCCCTCGGCAAGGCAGTCGGCCGGCTCGAACGGCACGCTGTCGCGCTCCATCCACGGGGTATCGCGGATGCCGAGAATACCGATGTCGTTGCGCGACAGCCGATCCCAGATGCCCCCGTAACTCGCCGGCATCTCGTCGCCCGGCTGGCCGAAGCGCGGTCGCGTGGAGTTCGTGAACACAAAGTCAGGCCGCTGCGCAACCAGCCTGTCCATCACAGCGTCCACCCACTGGCGGCACTGCGGGTACGGGATGTCGTCACCGACGATCGTCGGCAGGGCCTCGGTGGACAGCGGGCAGCCCATCTTGAGGTAGGTGACGATCTTGACGTGGTGCCGTTTCGCGATCGGGTCGAGCGAGGTGATCCAGTGCTCGGCGTGTGACCCGCCGGCCAGGGCGATGGTACGCGCGGCCGCCTTATCGCCGTAGACACAGCTGTGGATCGTCAGGTCGCCGAAGTCGCTGATGCAGCCGTCCCTTGTCGTCTCGGGCAGATCCGTCCTCGCTTCCAGCACCGTGGGACGCATCGGGACGGTCGGCACCGCGGCATGGGCGGTGAGCGCCCTGGCGCCGGGATAGTCGGCGGCGGTCAGGCCGGGTAGTGCCGTTGCATGCGTGCGTTGCAGGGTCACGTGCTCGCGCCAGGTGAACGACGTTGCGGTCAACGCGACGCCCAGCAGCGCCACCGCGGATCCCAGCGCGATCGTCGGCCGGGAAAACCGCGCGCGTAGCGGCGCCGGTTCGGGACGCGGGGTGGGCAGCGTCCGGTAGCGCAGCGGATTTTCGACGAACCGGGTCGTCAGGTAGGCGAGCACGCCCGAGACGAGCAGGACCGCCGTGCCGTCGACGAAGCCGGCGTGGCGGTGGTGGGTGTAGGACAGCCAGAAGATCAGCAGGGGCCAGTGCCACAGGTACAGCGAGTACGCCATCGCGCCCAACGTGACCAGCGGCGCGCTGGCCAGCAACCGGTTGGGCAGTGGCATTCGATCGCGGGTGCGCACGTCGGCTTGCCGGTTGGCGGCCGCGAGGATCATCAACACGGTGGCACCGACGGGTACCAGGGTCCACGGTCCGGGGAACTCCCTGACCCCGTCGATCAGCGCACCGCACGACACGATCGCTGCGAGCGCGACGGTAGCGACGGCGGTGCGCAACCACATCGGCCAGCGCACAACCGGGACCAGTGCGCCGGCCAGCGCGCCGGCCAGCAGTTCCCAGCCGCGCGCAAAGCTGTTGTAGTACGCGATCGACTGGTTGGCCTGGTGCACGAAGACCGCGAACACAAACGAGCCGACCGTCAACGCGCTCAGCAACACCACAAACCCGCGACGCAGGTGATTGCCCATCCGGCGACGGAAGACGAACGCAGCGCCGAACACGAAAACAAGAAACGCGATGTAGAACTGGCCCTGCACCGACATCGACCAGATGTGTTGCAGGGGACTGACCGCCTCACCGGCCCGGAGATAGCTGGCGACCGTTTCGGCCAACTCCCAGTTCTGGTAGTACCCGAGACTTGCCAGGCTCTGGTCGGCAAACGCCTCCCAGCGCGTCTGCGGCGCAATGAGAATCGTCAGCGCCGCCGCGGCGGCGAGTACGACCACCAAAGCGGGCAGCAGCCGGCGCACCAGTCGGGTGATCTCGGGACCCGGCGACAACGACGACCCAGGCGTCAACGCCGCGCGCAGCAGCCGGCCGCCGAAGAAGAACCCCGACAGCACCAAGAAGACGTCGACGCCGCCGGAAACCCGGCCGAACCAGACGTGAAACATCGCCACGAGCGCGATCGCGACGCCACGCAGACCGTCCAGATCATGGCGGTAGAACTCGCTTTTGCGGTCGGTTGCGGCCGTGTTGGGCAGCGGTCGCAGCAGTGGCGTCGGCGCGTCAGGTGTGCGCGTCAGGGTCGTCATGGTCGGAGTCAATGTACCCAAGTCTCGCAACGCCTTAGGCTCACTGTCCGTGCCTGCACTGACGCCCGAGGAGATCGGCGCCGTCGACGCCGCGCACATCTGGCATCCCTACAGTGCGGTCGGCCCGTCGGCCCATCCGCCGGTGGTCGCCGTGGGCGCGCGTGGCACGTCGCTGACCGTCATCCGTGACGGTCAGCCGGTCGAGGTGCTCGACGCGATGAGCTCGTGGTGGACGGCGATCCACGGCCACGGCCATCCGGTGTTGGACGCGGCGATCACCGATCAGCTCGCGGCGATGAACCATGTGATGTTCGGGGGACTCACGCACGAACCGGCGGCACGGCTGGCGCAACTGCTCGTCGACATCACACCCGACGGGCTGGACACCGTGTTCTTCAGCGACTCCGGCTCGGTGTCGGTGGAGGTCGCGGTGAAGATGGCGCTTCAGTATTGGCGCGCGCTCGGCCGCCCGGCCAAACACCGGCTGATGACATGGCGCGGCGGGTACCACGGCGACACGTTCACCCCGATGAGTGTGTGCGACCCCGACGGCGGCATGCACGCGATGTGGACCGACGTGCTGGCCCGGCAGGTGTTCGCGCCGCAGGTGCCCACCGGTTACGACGCCGGCTATAGCGCGGCGTTCGAGGCGCAGCTGGCCGAGGTTGCCGATGAACTGGCCGCCGTCGTCGTCGAGCCCGTGGTGCAGGGCGCCGGCGGGATGCGATTCCACGATCCGCGCTACCTCACCGATCTCGCCGACATCTGCCGGCGCCACGACGTGCTGTTGATCTTCGACGAGATCGCGACCGGATTCGGGCGCACCGGTGAGTTGTTCGCCGCCGACCACGCCGGTGTCGCGCCCGACATCATGTGTGTGGGCAAGGCGCTGACCGGTGGCTACATCACCTTGGCCGCGACGTTGTGCAGCGCTGCGATCGCGCAGACGATCAGCTCGCAGCCGCCGGGCGCGTTGATGCACGGTCCGACGTTCATGGCCAACGCACTGGCCTGTGCGGTTTCGATCGCCTCGGTGGAACTGCTGCTGAGCCAGGACTGGCGGGGTCACGTCGGAGAGATCGAATCAGGGCTGCGCGGGGGCCTGCAGAAGGCGCGCGGGGCACCCGGCGTGGCCGACGTTCGCGTGCTCGGCGCGATCGGGGTCGTCGAGATGGAGCAGCCCGTCGACCTCGCCGTCGCTACGCCGGTGGCACTGGACCACGGCGTGTGGCTGCGGCCGTTCCGCAACCTCATCTACGCGATGCCGCCCTACATCTGTACGTCGGCGGAGGTGAGTCGAATCACCTCGGCCATGGTCGCCACTGCCGATTCCGTAAGGTAAAGCCCTGATGAAGAGCCGTATCCACGCCACCCCGCTGGCGTGGCTCGACGAGGTCGAGCGCGAGCGCCGCGGCGCCGGGCTGCGCCGCTCGTTGCGCACGCGGCCGCCGGTCGGTGTCGAGGTCGACCTCGCTTCCAACGACTACCTGGGTCTGTCGCAGCATCCCGACGTCATCGACGGCGGCGTGGCTGCGCTGCGCACCTGGGGTGCCGGGTCTACCGGATCGCGGCTGGTGACCGGCAACACCGAACTGCACGAGGAATTCGAACAGGCGATGGCCGACTTCGTCGGGGCGCCAGCCGCATTGGTGTTCTCCTCGGGCTACACCGCGAACCTTGCGGCAGTTGTCGCGCTCTCCGGGCCCGGGTCGCTGGTGGTGTCCGACGCGCACAGCCACGCGTCGCTGGTCGACGCGTGCCGGTTGTCGCGCGCCCGCGTCGTAGTGGCGGCGCACCGCGACGTCGACGGGGTCGACGCGGTGCTGGCGGCCCGCAGCGAGGAGCGCGCGGTCGTCGTCACCGATTCGGTGTTTTCCGCCGACGGGGCGCTGGCTCCGCTGCTGTCGCTGCACGAGGTGTGCCGCCGGCACGGTGCCCTGCTGGTCGTCGACGAGGCCCACGCACTGGGCGTGCGCGGCGAGGGGGGTCGCGGACTGTTGCACGAGTCGGGTCTGGCCGGCGCCCCCGACGTCGTGATGACGACGACGCTGTCGAAGGCACTGGGCAGCCAGGGCGGCGTCGTACTCGGCACACCCGCAGTGCGCGACCACCTGATCGACGCCGCTCGTCCGATGATCTTCGACACCGGCCTCGCGCCCGCAGCACTTGGCGCGGCGCTGGCGGCGCTGCGGGTCCTGGTCGCCGAACCCGACCGGTCCCGCGCAGTCTTGCGCACAGCCGCCACGCTCGCGCAAGCATGCGGCGTCGCGGAAGCCGCGCAGTCGGCGGTGGTCTCGGTGATCCTCGGCGCACCCGAGACCGCGGTTGCCGCCGCGACGGCCTGCCTGGAGCAGGGCGTGCGCGTCGGGTGCTTCCGGCCGCCGACGGTGCCGCCGGGAACGTCGCGGCTGCGGTTGACGGCGCGGGCGTCGCTGTCCGACGAGGAGCTGGACACCGCGACACGCGTGCTGACGGATGTGCTGAGCACGGCGCGGAAGTGAGCGTCCTTCTCGTCACCGGCACCGACACCGCAGTCGGAAAAACGGTCGCGACGGCGGCTCTGGCGTGCCGCGCGCGGCTGGCGGGCATCGACGTCGAGGTATGCAAGCCGGTCCAGACCGGCACGGCGGCCGGCGACGACGACCTCGCTGAGGTGACGCGGCTCTCCGGCGTCGATCGCGTGGTGGGGTCATGGCGCTATCCCGAGGCGATGGCCCCGGTCGCGGCAGCGCAGCGCGCGGGGCTGCCGTTGCCCAACCGCGTAGAACTCGACGTTCTGGTTCGCACGATCGACCGCGCGCACCAGCTGACACTGGTCGAAGGGGCCGGCGGGTTGCTCGTCGAACTCGGCGAGCAGGGCGTGACGCTGCGGGACCTCGCCGTGGATCTTCACGCGCGGGTGCTGATCGTCGTCACCGCCGGTCTCGGCACGCTCAACCACACCGCGCTGACGTTGGAAGCGCTCGCGGCGCAGCGTGTTCCGTGTGAAGGACTGGTCGTGGGAGCGTGGCCGTCGGATCCCGGGCCGATCGAGACGTCGAATCGCAAGGCACTGGGACGAATGGCCCCGCTGCGGGCGGTACTGCCAGCCGGGTCGGCGGCGATGTCGCGCGAGCAGTTCGAGCAGATGAGCGCCTCGGCGGTCGACGGGGACTGGCTGGCGGAATTCGTCCGCTGATGGTTCACTCCATCGAGCTGCTGTTCGATCCCGATACCGAATCGGCCATTCGTGCTGTGTGGCAACAGCTTTCGGACGCCGGCCTACGTAGCCCGCCGCAGACGAGCCGTCCGCACGTCACGACGGTGGTGGCCGACCGGATAGCCCCAGACGTCGATCGTCTGCTCGCGCCCGTCAACGCACACTTTCCGATGCCTGCGGTCGTCGGCGCACCGATGGTGTTCGGTCGCTCGCCGCTCATCCTGGTTCGAGCGGTGCTGCCGTCGGCCGAATTGTTGGCCGTCCATGCCACGGCCCTCGCTGCGTGCGCGCAGCACGCGGTCCCCGGGCCGGCGGGCAACACCCTCACCGGACGCTGGAGTCCGCATGTCACGCTGGCGCGCCGGGTGCAGCCGTCCCAGCTCGAACAGGTGCTCAGAAAGCGCGCGGTCTCCCGGGAAATCGATGCGACCGTCGTCGGCGTGAGGCGCTGGGACGGCGACAAGCGGGTCGAACACCTCATCACGTGAGCCCGCGAAACCGGAGTTTCGCACATCCGTTCTCGAACTTTCCGTGCGAAACTCCGGTTTCGCTGGGTGGGCTAGTGGCATTGTTCTTCTGTGCGGGGGTTAGTTAGCCGACCGGGGCAATCGCACGCGATTGAGGCTTTCTTGGAGTCGGCGTGCCGGGAGCCGTCCGCGTTGGTGATCGAGGGCGAGCCCGGCATCGGTAAGACCACGGCATGGCTGCAGGCCGTTGACCTGGCCCGGGAACGCGGCTTCACAGTCTTGACGGCCCGCTCTGCAGCCGCGGAAACAGTTGTCGCGTACGCGGCGCTGGCCGATCTCGTCGGCGGGGTGGGCGCCTCGGTGTTCGCTGAGCTGCCTGCACCACAGGCGCTGGCAATCGACCGGCTGTTGCTGCGTGCCGGAGTCGGGGCACCCGACACGGAGCCAAGGACGGTCGCGGCCGCGTTCGTCTCAGTGATTGAAGCGCTCGGCAAGCAGACACCGGTGATCGTTGCGATCGACGACATGCAATGGCTTGATCCCTCGTCTGTGTTCGCCATGGGTTTTGCCATGCGGCGGGTGGGGGGACGGGTCGGTGTGGTCGGCACGCTGCGCACCGGCGCCGAGAAGGACATCCTGTCGCGGCTGCAGCTGGGCGATCACCGGTCATTGCGGCGAATCGAGTTGGAGCCGTTCAAAATTGGCGCGTTGAGCCAGCTGCTCTCGGAGCGTCTCGGCCGGTCCTTCTCGCGGCCTGCGATCGTGCAGATCGAGGAAGTCTCCGGCGGGAACCCGTTTTACGCGCTGGAACTGGGCCGCGCGATGCGCGACTCGGAAACGGGTTCTGTCGAATCGCTGCCGAACACGCTGTCGGAGTTGGTGCGCGCGAGGATTGACGTGCTCGAAAGCGAGGTAAAGGATCTGCTCCGGGCGATGGCGTGCACCGCGACCCCGACCATCGAAGTGCTTGCCGCTGCGACGAATACGACAGACCGCACTGCGGAATTGCTCGAGCAGGCAGAAGCGGCGGGGATCGTCAGCATCGACGGGAACCGGGTCAGATTCACCCATCCATTGCTGGCGCACGGGGTGAACACCGAAGCCTCACCCGCGTCCCGGCGGGCCATGCATCGGCGGCTGGCGGCCGTCGTCGATCAGCCGGAGTTGCGGGCGCGGCATCTGGCCCTCGGCGCAACTAGCGCGGACACGGAAACGCTGCAAGCTCTGGATGCGGCGGCGGAGATGGCGCGCAGTCGAGGAGCACCGGCCGCCGCGGCCGAACTGTTGGATCTCGCGATTAATCTCGGTGGCGACGACGCGCAGCGGCATATCCGTTCGGCCGCACATCATTTCGAAAGCGGCAATCCCGTACGGGCGCGGTTCCTACTCGAAGGAGTGATCCACCGGCTCTCGTCGTCGCCCCAGCGTGCGATGGCCGCGAACATTCTCGCCACGATCGTGATTTATGCCGACGGCTTCGGCGCGTCAGCGACTTTGTTGGAGCAATACCTGCCCGAGGTCGGCGAGGACGACCAGCTGTCGATCGAGATGCTGATGGCACTCGCGTACTCGTTGATGAACACCGGACGAAAACGCGAGTGTGTGCAACGCATCAATGAGGCAGTCGCGCGCGCTGAACGCCTCGGCCAACCCACGCTGCTGAGCCGCGCGCTGGGGCTGCGGGTGGTGCTGAAGTTCATGTGCGGGGCCGGCGTCGACGAGGTGAGCCTGCGACGTGCGCTGGAGCTCGACGACGAACGGCCCGGGGCGCCGGCACCGTTCCAGCCGAGATTGCAGCACGCGCTGCTGATGTCGTGGACCGGGGAACTCGAAGGCGCGCGCGAGGAACTCCGATCGATCGAACGCCACCGCCTCGAGAACGGCGAAGAGAGCGAGTGGATTTTCATCGCCTACCACCGCGCGATGGTGGAGATCTGGCGAGGCGATTTCGTCGCAGCCGACCGAATCGCCGCCGAGACGCGGGACCGGGCGGCGCACTTGGACGGCGACGTCGCGCTTTTCAGCGCTGCCGCGATCGAGTCCGCGCTGGCGGCCTACGCCGGCAGAGTCGAAGAAGCGCGCCGGGGCGCGCAGGTCGCCCTCGATGCGTCGAACCGGAGCGAGGGCAGGGAGCTGGGCGGCTGGATGATGGCCAATCTTGGCTTCCTCGAGGTATCGCTGGGCAACTACGAGGCGGCGCTACAAGCCCTGCAACCGATTGTCGACGGCCTGTTTTCTGACCCTGACTACTCCGAGATCATCGTCGCGTCATCTGTCAGCGACGCGGTCGAAGCAATGGTTCACCTCGATCGGCACGACGAGGCCGACCGGTTGCTCGACTTGATCGAGCGCAACGGCCGCAGACTCGACCGGGCGTGGATGTTGGCCGTCGCGCTGCGCGGCAGAAGCATGCTGCTGGCAGCCCGCGGAGACATCGAGACAGCAGCCATGGTGGCCGAGCAGGCGATGGTGGAACACGGGCGGCTGCCGATGCCGTTCGAGCGCGCGCGGACTCAGCTTCTTCTCGGACAGCTGCAGCGTCGGCAACGGCAAAAAGGTTTGGCTTCGGAAACGCTGCAGGAGGCGCTGGACACCTTCGAGCGGTTGCAGACACCGCTGTGGGCCGAGCGGGCCAGAGCCGAGCTGTCCCGCTCGAAGGTGAGCCCCGGTGCCGCGACGCTGACGCCATCCGAACAGCGCGTGGCCGAACTCGCTGCCCGGGGAATGACGAACCGTGCCATCGGTGCGGAACTGTTCATCAGCCCGAAAACTGTGGACGCCAACCTCACGCGCATTTATCGCAAGCTGGGCGTGCACTCCCGCGCCGGGCTTGCGCGCCGGATGACGGACCTCTAGCTCACCAGTGCGTGCGCGATTCCGTCGACCAGAAGCCGCAGCCCGAATTCGAACCGGGCGCTCGGATCCGTCGTCAGCACCGACTGCCGGTCGGGCAGGACCGCCCCCGCGGCATCCCACTGCAGCCGTGACTGTTCGTCGGCAGTGAAACCCAGCACGTAATACACGACGGTGCGCGCGGTCAATCCGGCCTGCTCTCGCGGTACCCCGGCCTCGGCGACCGCATCGGAAAGCAGCGAGACAACCCGGGTCATCGCGGCGGACTGCCCGGCCGCGAAGCTCGCCGAGACGAGGTCTGCGCCGTCGGTATGTGACAACAGCGCGTCGCGCAACTGCGCGCTTGTCGTGACGATGCGATCGTGCCACTCGCCCGGTGCGTCGGCCACCGGCCGCAGGATCCGGTCAGCCACGGCACCGAGCAGCGCCTGCTTGCTGGGGAAGTGCCAATACAGGGCGCCGGGAGTGACGGCAAGCTCGCGCGCGAGCCGGCGCATGGTCAGGTCGGCGATGCCATAGGCGTCCAACAGCGCCGCGGCCGCGTCGACCACGTCTGCTTTGTGCAGCTGCATGCCCGTACCGTAACCTGAACGTCGTTCAAGACGACGCGATGAGCTTGCGCGAAGCGCAGACAACCGAGTGAGCGCTTTCGCGAACAGCAGACAGCCGAGGCGTTGAGGAGCAGCGTGACCGACATCCTGGAGCAGGCCCGTGAACAGGTGCTCGCACGCGGCCAGGGTCTGGACCAGGACCAGGTGCTGCAAGTCCTGGAACTGCCCGACGACCGGCTCGACGATCTGCTGGCGCTCGCCCACGAGGTGCGCATGCACTGGTGTGGGCCGGACGTCGAGGTCGAGGGCATCATCAGCCTGAAGACCGGCGGCTGCCCCGAGGACTGCCACTTCTGCTCGCAGTCGGGCCTGTTTGCGTCGCCGGTGCGCAGCGCATGGCTGGACATCCCCAGCCTCGTCGAGGCGGCCAAGCAGACAGCGAAGACCGGCGCCACCGAGTTCTGCATCGTCGCCGCCGTCCGCGGGCCCGACGAGCGGCTGCTGGCTCAGGTCGCCGCCGGCATCGAGGCGATCCGCAACGAGGTCGACATCCAGATCGCCTGCTCGCTGGGCATGCTGACCGCCCCCCAGGTCGAGGCGCTGTCCGCGATGGGTGTGCACCGCTACAACCACAACCTGGAGACCGCGCGATCGTTTTTCGGTCACGTCGTCACGACACACACCTGGGAAGAGCGTTGGGAGACGCTGTCGATGGTGCGGGATGCGGGCATGGAGGTGTGCTGCGGCGGCATCCTGGGGATGGGTGAAACGCTGGAGCAGCGGGCCGAATTCGCTTGCCAGCTCGCGGAATTGGATCCCGACGAGGTTCCGCTCAACTTCCTCAATCCGCGTCCGGGCACACCGTTCGGCGATCTCGACGTGTTGCCTTCATCGGACGCTCTTCGCGCCGTCGCTGCGTTCCGGCTGGCACTGCCGCGCACGATGTTGAGGTTCGCCGGCGGGCGCGAGATCACCCTCGGCGACCTCGGTGCCAAGCACGGCATCCTGGGCGGCATCAACGCGGTGATCGTCGGCAACTACCTGACGACACTTGGCCGCCCCCCGGAGGCCGATCTGGAACTGCTCGACGACCTGCAAATGCCGATCAAGGCGCTCAACGCCACGATCTAGTCATGCTCGGCAAATTCAATGTCTACACCGGCGAACCTGCCGGTACCGACCTGCCTGCCGCCGCCCGGCTCGGTCTCGAGCCGCCGCGCTACTGCGCCGACTGCGGTCGGCGGATGATTGTGCAGGTGCGTCCGGACGGATGGTCGGCGAAGTGCTCAAGACACGGGACACTGGATTCGGCGGATATGGAAGACCAGCGGTGAACACACGGAGCCGAGGCGGCGACATCAAATTGTGGCTGGCGGTGACGGCGGGGATGGCGTTCGCCGGAGCCCTGGCCGGTGCGGTATGGGCATGGATCGCGCCGCCGGCACGCAGCGTTGCCGGCGTGTCGAAGTCGGGCAAGCGGGTGCACGACTACGTGGGCAACGAGGCGGACCACTTCTTCGACGCCGCGGTGATGATGGTCGGTCTGCTGCTGTGCCTCGCCATCGTCAGCGCGGTGCTGGTGTGGCAGTTTCGACGGCACCGCGGCCCAGCGATGGTCGTCGCGTTGACGGTCGGAGGGATGGCCGCGGCCGGCGCAGCGGCTGGGGTGGGCGCGGGGCTCGTTCGGCTTCGCTACGGTCACTTCGACATTGGCGCGGTGCCGGCGGATCACAAAGTGCACTACTTCATCGAAGCGCCCGCGGTGTTCTTCGGGCACAACCCGCTGCAGATACTCACCGTGCTGCTGCTGCCGGCAGCGGTCGCGGCGTTCACCTACGCGGTGATGGCCGCCGGTTCGGCGCACGACAACCTGAGCGCCGAGCCCACTCAGCTTGCGTCGGCGTAGGACAGCGGCTGGCGCTCGACCGTGCGCCCGGTGACCACCTTCGCCGCGATCTTGGCGAGCCGCAGCATGCCGACGTACGTCGACGGGTTGAACAGTGTCGGCCACGTCGTGCGCACGATGTGCTCGCTCACCGGCCGTCCTGCGAAGCGGTCACGAAGCCAGCGCAGCGTCATGGGCGCCGACATCGGATGCAGCAGCAGGTGCTCGCTGAACCGGTCGCGGTGATACGTGACAGCCGAACCGCCCGCCCGATAGCTCTCGGTGAGCTCGTCGATGTCGTCGACGGACACGATCTTGTCGTGGACCGCCTGCATGATGAGCACCGGCAGGCTCGGGGCGGTGGTGCCGAGCTTGGTGTCGGCGAACACGAACTGCACGTCCGGTTCGTCGAGAATCTCGTTCAGTGGCCGGTCGACGTAGGAATCCAGGTCCTTGCGGATCATGCGCAAAACGGCCCACGCCGTCGTCCACTTCTGCAGCGACTCCAGCAGTGCGAGGCCGTCGTCGGTGGCGTGGCGCCGGATGATCCGGTCGAGTTCGGGATACACGTGGCCCAGGGCGGCGACGACCATCGCCGGCAGGCCGGAGAAGACCGAGCCGTTGAGCCGGCGGAAAGTACTGCCCAGATCGCCGACCGGCGAGCCCAGAACCGCGCCGACGACATTCAGCTCGGGTGCGTAGTCGGCGGCGACCTCGGCGGCCCAGGCACTGGCCAGCCCGCCGCCGGAATAACCCCACAAGCCGACCGGCGCCGACGTCGAGAGCCCGAGGCGCTCGCACGACAGGGCCGCGCGCAGGCCGTCGAGGATGCGGTAGCCCGGCTCGTACGGCACACCCCACGCACCGTGGGATCCCTCGTGGTCGGGTACCGACACCGCCCAGCCTTCCGCCAGTGCGGCCGCGATCAGCAGAAATTCGAGCTGTGCAAGCGCGCCCACCGCGAATGCGCCGCGCTGCAACGCGTAGGACGGGAAACAGCGGGAGGTCACGGCGTCGATCGCGCACTGGTAGGACACCACAGGGCAGACGTTCTCGGGGCCGCGCTCGGCGGGCACGAGCACCGTTGTCACCGTCGCCTCCGGCGCGCCGTTGCGGCTCGTGCTGCGGTAGAGCAGCTGGGTGGCCGTGAACTTCTGCCTGATCAGGCCCATAAAACCCAGCTCGACGTCGCGCGAGCGCAGCACCGTGCCCGGCGCCGCATGCTCGAACCCGGGGGGTGGCTCGTAGAAGGGATCGTCGACGGGAAGGACCGGACGACCGTGTCGCTGCTGTGCGTGGGGCGCGCGGCCGATCCATTCAGCACCGGTCGGGGCGGCCAGGCCGGCAGGGTTCATATGAACACTCCTTCTGCTCCGGCATTCTTACCTTAAGAAGCCCTTAAGAATCCAGTCGACTCACCCGGGTGGCCGCAGCGCGGCGAATTCGTCGGTCACGCGGTACGTCGAATCGCTGAATTGGTACAGGGCGGCCGGGCGGCCGCCACTGCGTCCGGACCGCGCGGTGCTTCCAGTCGGGGTGATGACCCGGCGCCGGGCCAGCACCCGCTGCAAGTTGGTGGCGTCGACCCCATGGCCTAGCGCCGCACTGTAGATATCGCGCAGTGCGGATACGGTGAATTCCTTTGGCGCCAAGGCGAACCCGATGTTGGTGTAGGACAGCTTCGCGACCAGCCGGGCGCGGGCGTGCTCGACCATCGGGCCGTGGTCGAAAGCCATCGGTGGCAGTGCGCCAACCGGGTGCCAGCGGGTGTCCGGTGGCAATGCCGGGGTCGCGGGGGAGGGCACGAGGCCGAGAAACGTCGACGCGATGGTGCGGGTGCCCGGGACTCGGGCTGGGTCGGAGAACACAGCGAGCTGCTCGAGGTGAGCTATCTCACGCAGGTCGACTTTCTCGGCGAGTTGACGACGAATCGAACTCGTCATGTCCTCGTCATTGCGCAACCCGCCGCCGGGCAAAGACCATGCGCCACGCTGGGGATTCATGGCGCGCTCCCACAGCAGCACGCTGAGCGCGGGCTGCGGCGTATCCAGGTGGCGAACCTGGAACACGACCGCGAGCACCTCATGCTCGGTGCTAGTATGTGGCATGTTTTCGATTATAAGTCGAAAACTCCTCGCAGGAGATGGCTATGACAATCCTTGACGATGAGGTGGCCTACACGGGCGTCGAGCCGGATGCCGCTTGGGCCGCCGAAGTGCGCCGCCTGGCCCAGCAGCGCAACGCCACCGTGCTTGCGCACAACTACCAGATCCCGGCCATCCAGGACGTCGCGGACCATGTCGGTGACTCACTGGCGCTGTCGCGCGTCGCCGCCGAAGCCTCCGAACAAACGATCGTGTTCTGCGGTGTTCATTTCATGGCCGAAACCGCCAAGATCCTGAGCCCTGACAAGACTGTGCTGATTCCTGACGCACGGGCGGGCTGCTCGTTGGCCGACTCGATCACCGCCGAAGATCTGGCCGCATGGAAAGCCGACCACCCCGGTGCCGTCGTGGTCTCGTATGTCAACACCACCGCCGCGGTCAAGGCGCTCACCGACATCTGCTGCACGTCGGCCAACGCCGTCGACGTTGTCGCGTCGGTCCCGGACGACCGCGAAGTGCTGTTCTGCCCGGATCAGTTTCTCGGTGCGCACGTCCGGCGGGTGACCGGCCGCGAGAACCTGCACGTATGGGCCGGCGAATGCCACGTGCACGCCGGCATCAACGGCGACGAGCTGGCCGAGCAGGCGCGCTCGCATCCCGACGCCGAGCTGTACATCCACCCAGAGTGCGGCTGCGCGACGTCGGCCTTGTACCTCGCCGGTGAGGGCGCGGTGCCCGCCGACCGGGTGAAGATTTTGTCGACCGGAGGCATGCTCTCCGCCGCGCACACCACGCGCGCGCGACAGGTACTCGTCGCCACCGAGGTGGGCATGCTGCATCAACTACGCAGAGCCGCACCGAAAGTCGATTTTCGGGCCGTCAACGACCGCGCGTCATGCAAATACATGAAGATGATCACCCCGGCCGCGTTGCTGCGCTGCCTGACCGAAGGTGTCGACGAGGTCGACGTCGAGCCCGACGTCGCCCGGCGGGCGCGACGCAGCGTGGCGCGGATGATCGAAATCGGGCAGCCCGGCGGCGGCGAATGAGCTGGCAGGCCCGAGCCGACGTCGTCGTGATCGGCACGGGCGTCGCCGGTCTGGCTGCGGCACTGGCCGCCAGCCGGCAGGGCCGCTCGGTGATGGTGCTGAGCAAGGCCGGCAACACCGCGACGTTCTACGCACAAGGCGGGATCGCAGTCGTCCTTCCGCGTACCGAGGATTCGATCGACGCCCATGTGAACGACACCCTGCTCGCCGGCGCCGGCCTCTGCGACGCGGACGCGGTGCGTTCGATCGTTGCCGACGGTTACCGCGCCGTCGTCGAACTATGCTCTGCCGGCGCGCATTTCGACGAAGACGCGTTCGGGCGCTGGGCGCTCACCCGCGAAGGGGGGCACTCCCGGCGACGGATCATCCACGCGGGAGGCGATGCGACCGGCGCGGAGGTGCAACGCGCGCTCGACCGTGCCGCCGCAAGATCTGACATCCGCCGCAATCACGTTGCGCGGCAACTACTGTTCGATGCCGACGGCATCACCGGCGTCGAAATGATCAACGACGACGGCGTAGGGGTCGTGCACAGCCCCGCCGTGATTCTCGCGACGGGCGGACTCGGCCACCTCTACCAGGCCACCACCAATCCCGAAGGGTCGACGGGCGACGGTATCGCGCTGGCGCTCTGGGCCGGCGCGACGGTCAGCGACATCGAGTTCGTCCAGTTCCATCCGACGATGCTGTTCGACGGCCGCTCGGGGCGCCGGCCGCTGATCTCCGAGGCGCTACGCGGCGAAGGCGCCAAACTTGTTGACCGCCACGGTGATTCCGTCACTGCAGGCGCGCACCCCTTGGGGGACCTTGCGCCGCGCGACGTCGTCGCTGCCGCGATCCGAGAACGGCTGCGCCACAACGGCGATCGCTGTGTCTATCTCGACGCCCGCGCGGTCACCGACGTGGCTCGCCGCTTCCCGACGGTCACCGCCGCCTGCCGAGCAGCGGGCATTGACTTGACCCGTGAGCTGATCCCGGTCGTACCGGGAGCGCACTACAGCTGCGGCGGTGTGCTTACCGACGTCGACGGCCGCACCGAAGTTGCCGGGCTCTTCGCGGCCGGCGAGGTGGCGCGCACCGGAATGCACGGAGCCAACCGGCTGGCATCCAACAGTCTGCTCGAGGGCCTTGTCGTCGGTGCCCGCGCCGGTCGCGCAGCCGCCGCCCACGCCGGGACGCGCGGCAGGGTGACCGCCGTAACCTCTGCGCCGGTCGCTCGAAATCTCCTGTCCCGCAATGAACTTCAGCGTGTTATGACCTCCTACGTCTCGGTGACGCGTGGTGGCGCCGGTGTTGCTCGCGCGCAGCAGGAACTCTCGTCGGCACCGGTGCGCGTGCCGCGTACACGCGACGACAGCGACGACATCGCGCTGACGCAAACGGCGCTGGCAGTGGTGGCGGCGGCGTCGGCGCGCACCGAGTCACGCGGCTGCCACCACCGCAGTGACCATCCCGAACCCGATCCCGCGCAGGTGCGCAGCAGCACGGTGCGAATGGGAGCCGACGGACAGATCACCGTCGACGTGCCGTTGTCGGTCGGGGCCTGCCCCTGATGCGGCTGTCAGAGCACGAGGTCGGTGAGGCTCGTGCGGTGATTCGCCGCGCGCTTGACGAAGACCTGCGTTACGGCCCCGACGTGACCTCCGATGCCACCGTGCCCGAAGGCGCGACGACCACGGCAGCTCTCGTCACGCGGGAAGCGGGCGTCGCGGCCGGTCTCGATACCGCCTTGCTGGTGCTCGACGAGGTGCTCGGCATGGGCGGCTACCGGGTGCTCGACCGGGTTGAGGACAGCGAGCGGCTGAACCCGCAGGCCGTTCTGCTGCGGATCGAGGCGCCCACGCGCGGGATATTGGCGGCCGAACGGACGATGCTGAACCTCCTCTGCCACCTGTCCGGCATCGCGACCACGACGCGTCGGTGGGTCGACGCGGTCGCCGGAACACGGGCAGTCGTCCGCGACACCCGCAAGACGCTGCCAGGGCTGCGCGCGTTGCAGAAGTACGCGGTGCGTGTCGGTGGCGGGCAGAACCACCGGATGGGGTTGGGCGACGCGGCGCTGATCAAGGACAACCACGTCGCGGCGGCCGGGTCGGTCGTCGCCGCACTGCGAGCGGTCCGGGCCGCTGCGCCCGGCCTGCCGTGTGAAGTCGAGGTGGATTCGCTGGAGCAGCTCGACGCGGTGCTGGCCGAGCCGGTGGAGCTGGTGCTGCTCGACAACTTCCCCGCGTGGCAGACGCAGATCGCGGTGCAGCGCCGCGACGCCCGCGCTCCCGGGGTGAAGCTGGAGTCCTCGGGTGGACTGTCGCTGGAGAATGCCCACGAGTACGCCACGACGGGGGTCGATTACCTTGCCGTCGGAGCGCTGACCCATTCGGTGCGGGTGCTCGACGTCGGCCTGGACGTCTAGGCTCTGTCGCCCCGCCAGATCACGTGGTGTGGACGATCAGAATGTCGGTCTTGGCCTTGTGGGACACAGCCGCCGGCACCGAACCGAATAGCCGGCCAGCGATCGTGTGGAGGCCGACGTCGCCAACGACGAGTAGATCTGCGTCGACCTCCCTGGCGAGATTGACCAGTGCGTCGACGGGGGCGCCGACGACAGGGCGCTCCTCGATGTCTTTGGTGCCGGCGGCTTCGGCCCGGGCACGGGCCTGCCGAAGGATGGCGTAGACGGCAGCGTTGCCGAACATCTTGTAGCCCTCACCCTTCAGAGCATCGGCTGCGCGCGAATCGGTTACACGTCCATGTGATGGTGGTCGTCCCCAGCCACCCTTTTCGTCAGCTGCAAAATACGCGTTCGCGACGATCAGTTTTGCGTTGTCCCGTGCAGCGACCGCGCTTGCGCGGTCGACCGCCCGAAGCGATGTTTCCGAGCCGTCGGTCCCAACAACCACAGTCCGGTAGCTGTCATTCATGCCGCCTCCTAGTTCCGTTTAGGAGAGCTTCACTCGCGCAGCGCGAGAAGACGTCAGTAGCGCACCACTGCAAGTTCGGCCGGCTTGGGCTCGAACTACTTAATAGCTACCGGGGGCTTCCTCAGGCGATATCGGCGACGAGGAGGCCTACGCGGCTGCCCTGCAGCCGGGCCGCCCACTGCACGTCCTTGCCTGCGGTCCCGGGCGGCAGGATCCGCGGGTTCGTGATGTGGACGTCCCGCCGGAAGACGTGCACATCCGCGCCGTCGGCGGCCAGCACATTCTGGACCCAGTCGGTCTTGCCGTGGCCCAGCGCGATCGCGAGCACATCGCCTTTGCGGTAGGCGTTCACGACCGTTTCGTACGGCTTGCCCGACTTGCGACCGCGGTGTTTGACGATCGCGAACGTCGGCAGATACGGCGCCAGGCGTTTGGCCGCCGGGTTCATATACCGCATCTGCAGGCGGTCCAGCCAGGGCGGAAACACCATCGGTAAGCCCTGTCCTCTGTTTGGGTGGTCAGGCGCAGACATCTAGCCTCCCTGCGGCGATATGGATTTGCCCTGCTCTGGGACAATAGTGGGCGTGACCGCATCGCCCTTGCCGGCCCGCATCGACTTGCGCGGCGTCGCGCTGTCGGCTGCCCGCCTGCGTGCCGCGCTGCCGCGAGGTGGCGTCGACGTCGACGCGGTGCTGCCGACGGTGCGTCCAGTGGTCGAGGCCGTCGCGCAGAAGGGGGCCGAGACCGCCCTCGATTACGGCGAGTCTTTCGACGGGGTCCGGCCGGCCGCTGTGCGCGTGCCCGCGGTTCGCCTCGACGCCGCGGTGGCAGCGCTGAAGCCCGACGTGCGGGCCGCACTCGAGGTCGCGATCGATCGGGCCCAGACGGTGCACGCGGATCAGCGCCGCACCGACACCACCACGACGCTCGCGCCCGGCGCGACCGTCACCGAACGCTGGGTTCCGGTGGGGCGGGTGGGGCTGTATGTGCCAGGCGGCAACGCCGTCTACCCGTCCAGCGTCGTGATGAACGTCGTGCCGGCCCAGACGGCGGGCGTCGAATCCCTGGTGATCGCCAGCCCGCCGCAGAAACAATTCGACGGGCTACCGCATCCGACGATCCTCGCGGCGGCGGGCCTGCTCGGAGTCGACGAGGTTTGGTCCGTCGGCGGTGCCCAGGGCATCGCGCTGCTGGCCTACGGCGGCACCGACACCGACGGCAGCGAGTTGGCACCGGTCGACATGATCACCGGACCGGGCAACATCTACGTCACCGCCGCCAAACGAATCTGCCGTTCGATCGTCGGCATCGACGCCGAGGCCGGCCCCACCGAGATCGCGATCCTGGCCGATCACACCGCCGATCCCGCCCACGTCGCCGCCGACCTCATCAGCCAGGCCGAGCACGACGAGATGGCGGCGAGCGTACTGGTGACACCCAGCCTGGAGCTTGCCGACGCGACGACCAAAGAGCTTGCCGCCCAACTGGAAACGACGCGGCACCGCGAACGCATCACGGCGGCGCTTGGCGGTCGCCAGTCGGCGATCGTGCTCGTCGATGACGTCGACGCCGGAGTGGACGTGGTAAATGCCTATGCCGCCGAACATCTGGAGATCCAGACGGCCGACGCATCGGCTGTCGTCGGCAAAATCCGTTCGGCAGGCGCCGTTTTCGTGGGGCCGTATTCGCCCGTGAGCCTGGGTGACTACTGCGCGGGCTCCAATCACGTGCTGCCGACTGCGGGATGCGCACGCCACTCCAGCGGCCTGTCGGTGCAGACGTTCCTGCGCGGCATCCACGTCGTCGAGTACGACGAAGCTGCGCTCAAAGATGTTTCCGGCCACGTGGTCACGCTGGCGAAGGCCGAGGACTTGCCCGCACACGGGGATGCGGTGAAGCGACGATTCGAGGCGCGATGAGCCGCTTGGGCGAAGAGCCAAAGGGTTCGATGAGTGTGCCCGGCAAGCGTGTCACGCTGGCCGACCTGCCGTTGCGGGACAACCTGCGCGGCAAGTCGCCGTATGGGGCACCGCAACTCGAAGTGCCGGTGCGGCTGAACACCAATGAGAACCCGCACCCGCCGAGCCCAGCCCTTGTCGCGGATATCGCGGAGGCGGTGGGCGACGTTGCCGCGAACCTGCACCGATATCCCGACCGCGACGCGGTAGCGTTGCGGACGGACCTCGCCGCATATTTGACCGCGCAAACCGGCATGCGTCTGGCGACGGAAAACATCTGGGCGGCAAACGGTTCCAACGAAGTGCTACAACAGTTGCTGCAAGCTTTCGGCGGCCCCGGCCGCAGCGCGATCGGTTTCGTACCGTCCTACTCGATGCACCCGATCATCTCCGACGGCACCCAGACGCGCTGGCTGCAAACTCGCCGGGCCGACAACTTCAGCCTCGACGTCGATGCGGCGGTCGCAGCGATCGACGAGTACCGACCCGACATCGTGTTCGTCGCAAGCCCGAACAACCCATCCGGACAAAGTGTCTCGCCGCCACAGCTACGCGGGCTGCTCGACGCGATGGACGCCGGAATTCTGATTCTGGACGAGGCGTATGGCGAATTCTCCTCGGCGCCGAGCGCGATCACCCTCCTCGATGACTATGCGACGAAATTGGTCGTGACCCGCACGATGAGCAAGGCGTTCGCGTTCGCAGGCGGACGTCTCGGATATCTGATCGCTGCACCCGCGATGATCGACGCGTTGTTGTTGGTGCGGCTTCCGTACCACCTCTCCGCGCTGACGCAGGCGGCGGCGCGGGCGGCACTGCGGCACGCCGACGAGACGCTGGGCAGCGTGGCCGCACTGATTGCCGAGCGCGAACGCGTCACGGAAGCGTTGACCGGCATGGGCTTTCGGGTCGTACCCAGTGATGCCAATTTCGTGCTGTTCGGCCAGTTCGCCGATGCGCCCGCGACCTGGCAGCAGTACTTGAACGCCGGCGTGTTGATCCGCGACGTCGGAATCCCCGGATTCCTGCGCACTACCATCGGCCTGCCCGCCGAGAATGACGAATTCCTCACCGTCAGCGTTCGACTGGCGACCACCGAACTTGCCGAACCACTAGGAGCCCAGTGACCGAGAGCCGCCGCGCTCGCGTCGAGCGCACCACCAAGGAATCCGAGATCGTCGTCGAGCTCGATCTCGACGGCAGCGGAAACGTCGACATCGACACCGGGGTCCCGTTCTACGACCACATGCTGCACTCGCTCGGCAGTCACGCCAGCTTCGACCTCACCGTGCGTGCCAAGGGCGACGTGCACATCGAAGGTCACCACACGATCGAAGACACCGCGATCGTGCTCGGCCAGGCGCTCGGGCAGGCTCTGGGCGACAAGAAGGGCATCCGACGGTTCGGCGACGCGTTCATCCCGATGGACGAGACGCTCGCCCACGCCGCCGTCGACGTCTCCGGCCGGCCGTACTGTGTGCACTCCGGCGAGCCGGATCACCTGCGCCACACGACGATCGCCGGCAGTAGCGTCCCCTATCACACGGTCATCAACCGGCACGTCTTCGAATCGCTGGCGATGAACGCCCGCATCGCCCTGCACGTGCGGACCATCTACGGGCGGGATCCGCACCACATCACCGAGGCCCAGTACAAGGCGGTGGCACGCGCGCTGCGTCAAGCCGTCGAACACGATCCCCGGGTCAGCGGCGTGCCGTCCACGAAAGGCACACTGTGACAAGAAAATCCGTGGTGGTGCTTGACTACGGCTCAGGCAACCTGCGGTCGGCTCAACGCGCGCTGGAGCGTGTCGGCGCCCACGTGGACGTCACGGGTGACGCCGACGCGGCCGCGGCCGCCGACGGTCTCGTCGTCCCCGGGGTGGGGGCCTTCGAGGCATGCATGACGGGGCTGCGCGAGATCGGCGGTGACAAGATCATTGCCGAGCGGCTGTCGTTACGTGCGCCTGTACTCGGCGTGTGCGTGGGCATGCAGATCCTCTTCGATCGTGGGGTTGAGTTCGGCGTCGAGACAACGGGCTGCGGCCAGTGGCCCGGCGCCGTCACGCGGCTAAAGGCTCCGGTTATTCCGCACATGGGGTGGAACGTCGTCGACGCGGGCGCCGGCAGTCAACTGTTCGCCGGTCTCGACGCCGACACCCGGTTCTACTTCGTGCACTCCTACGCCGCCCAGCGCTGGGAGGGCAGTGCTGACGCCGCTCTCACGTGGGCTGCCCACCACCTTCGGTTCCTGGCCGCCGTCGAAGACGGTCCACTGGCAGCCACGCAGTTCCACCCCGAGAAGAGCGGCGACGCCGGGGCAGCGCTGCTGCGTAACTGGGTGCGTGGCCTGTGACGCCGCTGATCCTGCTGCCCGCCGTGGACGTCGTCGACGGGCGTGCCGTGCGGCTGACGCAGGGCAAAGCCGGCAGCGAAACCGAATACGGCTCAGCGCTGGACGCCGCGCTGTGCTGGCAGCGCGACGGCGCGCAGTGGATTCATCTCGTCGATCTCGACGCCGCGTTCGGACGCGGCTCGAACCGCGAGCTGCTGGCCGAGCTGGTGGGGAAGCTGGACGTGAACGTCGAACTGTCCGGCGGCATCCGCGACGATACGTCGCTGGCCGCCGCGCTGGCCACGGGGTGCTCGCGGGTGAATCTCGGCACCGCGGCGCTGGAGAACCCGGCATGGTGTACTCGGGTGATCACCGAGCACGGCGAGAAAGTCGCGGTCGGGTTGGACGTGCAGATCGTCGACGGCGAGCACCGGTTGCGCGGACGCGGATGGGAAACCGACGGCGGCGACCTCTGGCAGGTACTGGAACGCCTTGACAGCGAAGGATGCTCGCGCTTCGTCGTCACCGACGTCACCAAAGATGGCACGCTCGCCGGGCCGAACATCGACTTGCTGGCCCGCGTCGCTGACCGTACCGATGCGCCGGTGATCGCGTCGGGTGGCGTTTCCAGCCTCGACGACCTGCGCCAGATCGCCATGCTGACCGATGTCGGCGTCGAAGGCGCGATCGTCGGAAAGGCGCTCTATGCGGGGCGTTTCACCCTTCCGCAGGCACTCGCGGCGGTGGGGCGGTAGAGCATGGCCACCAACGACCTCGACGATCTTGTGGCCAAGGCCGCCGCGATTCTGGACAAGGCATCGCAGCGGTTCGTCGAAGGCCGCGGCGCCGACTCCGCCGTCCGCAAGAAAGGCAAGGACTTCGCCACCGAAGTGGACCTGGCCATCGAGCGTGAGGTCGTCGATGCGCTGGTATCCGCGACCGGCATCGACGTCCACGGTGAGGAGTTCGGCGGTGCCGACATCGACTCGCCGCTCGTCTGGGTGCTCGACCCGGTCGACGGCACTTTCAACTATGCGGCTGGGCTGCCACTGGCGGCTATCCTGCTCGCGCTGATGCGCGACGGCCAGCCGGTGGCCGGGCTGACCTGGCTGCCGTTCACCGGCGAACGATTCACCGGCATCGTCGGAGACACATTGCGCTGCAACGGAGTTGAGCTGTCCCCTCTGGAGCCTGCAGACTTGGAGGACGCGGTGGTCGGCGTCGGCACGTTCAACGCCGACTGGCGTGGCCGGTTTCCCGGCCGGTATCGGCTGGCGGTGGTCGAACATCTCAGCCGGGTCTCGTCGCGGTTGCGCATCTACGGTGCTACGGGCATCGACATCGCCTACACGGCAGCCGGAATATTCGGCGGCGCAATCAGTTTCGGAGACCACATCTGGGACCATGCCGCGGGTGTGGCGCTGGTGCGCACCGCCGGCGGCATCGTCACCGACCTGGCCGGCAACGAGTGGAACGCACAGTCACGTTCGCTTCTGGCGGGTGTGCCGCGGTGCCACGAGCAGATCCTCGAGATCTTGCGCGACGTCGGAAATCCTGAGGACTACTGATGTCAGACGTCGCAGTCCGCGTGATTCCGTGCCTGGACGTCGACGCGGGCAGGGTGGTCAAGGGCGTGAACTTCGCAAACCTGCGCGACGCCGGCGACCCGGTGGAGCTGGCGGCTGCGTACGACGCCGAAGGCGCTGACGAGCTGACGTTCCTCGATGTCACCGCGTCGTCGTCGGGCCGGGCCACGATGCTCGAAGTTGTACGGCGCACAGCGGAGCAGGTGTTCATTCCGCTGACCGTCGGGGGCGGGGTGCGCTCGGTCGCAGATGTGGACATGCTGCTGCGGGCCGGCGCCGACAAGGTGTCGGTCAACACTGCCGCGATCGCGCGTCCGGACCTGCTCGCCGAGCTCGCCCGGCAATTCGGGTCACAGTGCATCGTGCTGTCCGTCGACGCGCGCACCGTTCCCGAGGGCGCCGCGTCGACCCCCTCGGGATGGGAGGTCACGACGCACGGCGGGCGGCGCGGCACCGGAATCGACGCGATCGAATGGGCGGGCCGCGGCGCAGAACTGGGGGTCGGCGAGATCCTGCTGAATTCGATGGATTTCGACGGCACCAAGGCAGGTTTCGACCTGCCGATGTTGCGGGCGGTCCGCGCGGCGGTCACCGTGCCGGTGATCGCGAGCGGCGGTGCTGGGGCGGTGGAGCATTTCGCGCCCGCGGTCGTCGCCGGGGCCGATGCGGTGCTCGCTGCGAGCGTCTTCCATTTCCGCGAGCTCACGATCAAGGAGGTCAAAACGGCGATGGCGGCAGAAGGGATCGTCGTGCGATGACGCTGGATTCTGCGATTGCGTCGCGGCTCAAGCGTGACGCGAACGGCTTGATCACCGCGGTCGCGCAGGAGCGCGGCACGGGCCAGGTGCTGATGGTCGCGTGGATGGACGACGACGCACTGGCGCGAACGCTTCAAACCCGCGAGGCCACCTACTACTCACGGTCGCGGCAGCAGCAGTGGGTCAAGGGTGAGACGTCAGGCCATACTCAGCACGTGCATTCGGTGCGGCTGGACTGCGACGGCGACACGGTGCTGCTGGAGGTCGACCAGGTCGGCGCCGCGTGCCACACCGGCGAGCACAGCTGCTTCGACGCCGACCTGCTGCTCGGCGACTAACGGCGCGCGGCCACTCAGGAGTTCCGGACGCAGTCGTAAGTGAGCCCGATCTCCGGACCGAGCTCGACCACCTCGAATTGGTCGACACTGATGCCGTCAAACGACTGCGCATCGATTCCCAGATCCGCCCATTTCGCTGTGCTGGTGCGGTCGTCGGCAAAAGTCAGTGCGATCTCACCACCGTCCGAGAGCAGCATGCCGTGCTGCTTTAGCGCCTTGAGGATCACTTTCTCGGCCGGCGAGTAGCTCGACTCGTCGAAGTCGGCCTTCAACCGAAATCGAACGCCGTACGGCGGCGCATTGGGGTCCGTACTCTCCGGACCGCCGGCATGCGTTGCGGGATGCACATAGACGGCGTCCTTCATCCTGTCGTTCGGCAGGATGAAGCGCAGCGCGTGATTTACTGCGCCGGAAGCGACTTCGTCGGATGTCGGCGTCAGCGCCGCGATCGGAAAGCCGGCGGCGTCCGCACTCGTGCACTGGTCGCCGCGCAAGTTCGGCGGATATTGCTTGCCGAGGTCCCACACGAAGAAGCCTTGCGCAGCAATGGATTCGCCGTTCCTGGTACCCTGATACACCTCGTACAGCTTGTGGTCGTCGCGGTCGACGACAAGTAGGTGACAGTCACCCTGCCCGTCGGTATTGCCCGACGGATCGCATGTGAGATCGGACGAACCCTCGAAGTGCGCCCCGGACGGCAGCGGCATCTGGGCGGGCACCGCGTCGCAGTCGGGGCCGCCCCCGCAGTAGTCGTCGACGCCCACCACCTGGATCCGCGGTGTGTCCGCATCGGAGAAGACGACGGGCATGGAGAAGTCGATCTGCAAGGCGTTGTTGTTGCCCCAGCCGCCCATGGCACTCAACGCCGAGATGATCGCGTCACTGCGTTCGGACACCGCGGTACTGGAGATGTCGGTGGCCCAGGGCATCGAATTGAGAAACAAACCACCGGCCGGGCCGGGCTTCAGACTTCCAGTCGCCGTCGGTTTGCTCTGGGTCTCGCCACCGCAGCCGACACATGTGACGGTCGCTGCGCCTAGGACGGCGAGGATTCGTGAAAGGTGTGCATACATCGAATCCGACACTAAGTCGTCGGACGGGGCTGCGAAATCAGGCGTTCTCCTTATGCGCCCGCAAAACCTCCAGCGCCTTGTCGGCGTGGGTGTTCATGTTGACCTCGCTGGAGATCACCTC
>DATBFF010000207.1:0-2433 GCA_036558625.1 Mycobacterium sp.
GTGCTGGACTCGATCGACACCGACGAGATCAACCGCCTGATGGATTACCGGTTCCCGGCCGGTGCGGTGCGCCGCCTCGACGACGCACTGCTGGCCATCTTCACCGACCGCTATCTCGGCCTGCAGGGCAATGCCCACCGAATTGAGTTGCTGCAGAACAGACTTGACCGCCTGGGCACCCGGCCTTAAGGGGCATCCTCCAGGTGCTCGGGGTCGATGACGTTCTTGCCCCGGATGCCGAGCTGATGATTGATCACCATGGTGATGGCGAACAGGATGATCCCGGTCACCACAAGTGCGAGGGCCAGGAAGTACTGCACCGCGGGGCGGCCGGAGGTCGGCAGCACCAGGTACAGCGACGCGATGAAACCGACGATCGGCAACGCCGTCGGCGTCTTGAAATGGCTGCCCGCTTCGCGGACGTCGCGGCGCAATACCAGCACCGCCACGTTGACCACCGCGAACACGGTCAGCAACAGCAGTGACGTGGTGCCGCCGAGAATCGAGATGGCGTTTCCGGTGGCGAAGGCCGACACGTAGAAGATCAGGCCGAACGCGAGGATCGTGGTGAACGCGATCGCGACGAATGGTGTGCGGCGCTTGGGATGCACCACACCCAGAACCGGCGGCAGCACATGCTGGCGGGCCATCCCGTAGATCAGGCGGCTCGCCATCAGCATGTTGATCAGGGCGGTGTTGGACACCGCGAACATCGAGATGATCGGCAAAATCTGGTCAAAGGGTAATCCCGGCGCAGCCGCCTCCACCACCCTGACCAGCGGTGAATCGGCGCTGGCGAGATCGCCGACCGGCACCAGCGCCACCGCGATGATCGCCACGATGACGTAGACCAGGCCCGCGATACCCAGACCGGACAGCAGCACTTTGGGGAACGTCTTCACCGGATCTTTGGTCTCTTCGGCCATGTTGACCGAGTCCTCGAACCCGACCATCGCGAAGAACGCCAGTGAGGTGGCAGCGGTGACGGCGATGAACGCGTTCTTCTCCTCGGAGGTGTCGAAGGCGATCACTCGGGAGAAGTCGGTGTCGACGCCGCTGAAGATGGCCCACAGGCCGACCAGGACCACGATCACCAGACCGGTGATCTCGACGAAGGTCAAGAACACGTTGAGCTTGACGCTTTCGCTGACACCACGCAGATTCACCGCGGCGATCAACGCCATGAACACCAGCGCCATCACGACGGTGCCGATGCGCTCCCAGCTGAAGACCGTACCGATGTTCTTCTCGATCGCATCGAAGAAACTCACCGCGAAGAACCGCGAAGCCGTTGAGGCAGAGGTGATTCCGGAACACATCACGACGAACGCCACCAGGAAGGTGACGAACTGGATACCGAAAGCCTTGTGCGCGTAGAGCGCTGCGCCGGCCGCCTGCGGATACTTGGTGACCAGTTCCAGATAGCTGAAGGCCGTGATGGTGGCGATCAGGAACGCCAGCAGGAACGGAAGCCACGCTGCGCCACCAACTTCCTTGGCGACCTGACCCGTCAAGGCATACACGCCCGTACCGAGAATGTCTCCGACGACGAACAACAGCAGTAGGCCCGGGCCCATCACCCTTCGCAGCGTGGGCTGCTCAGTGGTTGCGGGTTGCGACATACCCCTCCTTCGCTCGGTCAGACGCGTACCGCCCGTTCATCGACGGGCGCGAGCACGTCGATCACGTCGATCAAGGTCGCGCGGGCACTGGCCCTCGGGCCGTCCCCGTCGTCTACCAGCGATGCAACCACGGCTCCGTCGACCGCGCAGACCAAAGCGGTGACCAACTCGGCTCGCACGGAGCGACCCGAGCGCTCGACGACCTCGACCACGGCGTCCGTCCGCTGCTGCAGGATGCGGCGCTGAATGTCACGAAGGCCGGGTTGGCGTGCGCACGCGATGTAGCGCTCGTACCGCGAGATCAACTGCTCGGTGACGCGGGTTTCCGGCGATTCGCCGACAAGGAGGTCCACCAGGATGTCGGCGGTCGACTCAGCACCCCGGCGGCGGCGGGACAACGCGGCAACGCCGTCGCGTAGCTGTTCGGCCTCCCGCGTCCCGATGTATTCGACAGCCTTGACGATCAGGTCGTCGAGGGACGAGAAGTAGTACGTCGTCGACGCCAGCGGCAGGCCCGCACGCCGCGCCACCGCGCGATGGCGAACGGCGTCGAAGCCGCCCTCGCACAGTAAGTCTGCGGCCGCCCTGACGAGGGCGTACCGCCGACGCTCCCCTTTCGGAGTGACCGCTGCCGTCACCTTTAGCATGCTGCCAGCAAGGCCCCCGTCACATCGGGCTTTCGGCCAATCATCAGGCTTTACTCAGGTTTTGCACCGTCGACAGTGCCATTGGTCGCTGCCCGCGGCACCGATGGCAAGATGGCCCGCATGCCAAGCTTGAACCGTCGCGCCGCACTGCGCCTCGGCGTGGG
>DATBFF010000208.1:0-1878 GCA_036558625.1 Mycobacterium sp.
TGTTCATCCCCAACAACTCCGATTTCGGCGGGGTCGCCGATCGGTATCCGCTGGTCAACCAGTACTGGACCGGCGACAACGTCGGCGATTTCTACGTCGGCGCCAAGGTCAATCTGTGGTCGGAGTATCAGCAGAAGCCGGCGGCGATTGCCGCCCGCGTGCTGTTCAAGCTGCCGACCGGGAAGAAGGACGTCGGGGTCAGCACCGGCAAGCTGGACACCGCGATCGATCTGATCGTCAGCAAGGAAGCGGCGAAGCTGGTCGACGTCAGCGGCTACGGCGGCTATGAGTGGCGCGGGCAGCCGGACGGCTTCGACGCGCCGAGCGGCGCGTTCCGGTGGGGCGGCGGCGTCGCGTTCCCGTCGCGGAACTTCCTGCGCGTCAACGGCGAACTCAACGGGCTGGTGGTGTCGAGCGACACGACGACGATCACCGGTCCGACGCTGCGCGCCGTCGACAACAGCTTCGCGCCGCTGGTGTCGAACACCGAGAACATCACGCGCGCGACGGTGGCGTTGACGGCGCAGGCGAAGAACGGCTTCTTCGGCGGCGTCGGTCTCAGCTGGAACGTGCCGACGCTGGCCCGCGACACCGCCTTCTCCGAAGCCAACGACGATCCGCTCGGTGACTACTACGACTGGCAGATCCGGATCGGCTGGCATCCGGGCGTGCGCACCTACGTGGCGCCGGCGCCGCCGCCGCCGCCCCCGCCGCCCCCGCCGCCGCCGCCGGCGGTGCATAACCTGACGGTGCGGGCCGAGTGCAATCCGTGCACGGTGCCGACGGGCGGGAACTCGACGGTCACCGCGACGGCGAACAGCTCGATCGGCTGCGCGGTCACCTATCGCTGGTCGGCGCCGAGCGGGACGCTGGCGCAGCCGGCGGAGCGCTCGACGCAGTGGACCGCGTCGAATCAGCCGGGGACGGTGCCGGTCACGGTGACGGTGACCTGTCCGACGGACAACAAGACGGCGACCGATACGGTCAACATCCAGGTGACGGCGCCGCCGGCGCGGCAGTACACGTTCGAAGACGTGCACTTCGACTTCGACCGCTACACGCTGCGGCCGGACGCGACGCGGATCCTCGACGAAGCGATCACGGCGCTGCGAGAAGATCCGACGCTGCGGGTGAACATCGAAGGCCACACCTGCAACATCGGCACGGCGGAGTACAACCTGGCGCTGGGCGATCGGCGGGCCAACGCGGTGCGCGACTACCTGGTGAGCCGCGGCGTGGCGGCGAACCGGTTGACGACCGTCAGCTACGGCGAGGAGCGTCCGAAATACGACAACTCGCGTGAAGAAACACGGCGGCTCAACCGTCGTGCGGCTCTGGTGGTGAACTTGCAGAGATAACGCTGCATGAAGTTCATCCACCTCTACCTGATCGGTTATTTCGTTCTGGTCATCGGCGCCGGCCTCGCCCTGTGGGAGGCCGGCCTTCTTCAACACGTTCGCGGCATCTGGGTGCTGATCACCGCGCTCATCGTCGTCGGTCTCGGCGTGGTGCTCGCGATCACGTCAGTTCGTCCCACGACAATCACACGGGAGTAGGCGGGACAGGTCTGCCCGCCTCTCCAGCCTATCCCGCCCTTCGAGCCTTTCCCGCCGGTCCAACCGCCTCCAGCCTTTCCGGGCCCGATGGCACGCGTTATGGTTTAGCTCGTGTCAGCGATGCGTCTCTGTATCTTCGTTCTCAGTTTGTCGCTCGTCGCGGCGATGGCCAGCGGCTGCAAGGAAGAAGGCACCGTCAAGGTGCACAGCCTCACGTTCAATGGCGTGACGGCCGTGGACGAAGGGCGCCTGAAGAACGCGCTTGCCACCAAAGAGAGCTCGTGGATTCCGTGGGGAAGGAAACGGTACTTCGACCGCGGCC
>DATBFF010000209.1:0-4641 GCA_036558625.1 Mycobacterium sp.
AGCACCGACATGCATCCGTTCGTCCATGCCTTCAGCCCGGCGATAGACCCACCGTGGGAAACCCGATCGGATTTCGAAGCATTCGGTGCCATCGCCCGTGCGTTCTCCGCGCTTGCCAAAAAGCACCTCGGCACCCGCACCGATGTGGTGATGGGCGCAATGCAACACGACACTCCCGGCGCGATGGCCTCCCCAGGTGGCACGGAACATGATTGGCGCGTCACCGGCGAGACACCGGTCCCCGGCCGCACGATGGGGCCCGTCGCCGCCGTCGAGCGCGACTACACCGCGATCGCCGACAAGTGGGCGACGCTGGGCCCGTTGGTCGATACCCTCGGCGTCACCACCAAAGGGGTCACCACTCACCCCGACAAGGAGGTCGACGAACTCGCCGCCAAATTCGGTGTGCTGAATACCGGCCCGGCAGAGGGGCGTCCGGCGATCACGACGGCCGAAAGGATGGCCGACGCGATCCTGGCGCTGTCCGGCACATCCAACGGGCGGTTGGCTGTGCAGGGGTTCCGCGAGTTGGAGAAGCGCACGGGCAGAGCCCTGGCGCACCTGGCCGAGGGTAGCGAAGAACGCCGAATCACCTATGCCGACACACAGGCGCGGCCGGTGCCGGTGATCACCAGCCCGGAATGGTCGGGAAGTGAAACCGGGGGACGCCGGTATGCGCCGTTCACTGTGAACATCGAGCAGCTCAAGCCTTTTCACACGCTCACCGGCAGGATGCACTTCTACCTCGACCACGACTGGCTGGAGGAACTCGGCGAACAGCTGCCCGTATATAGGCCGCCGCTGGACATGTCGCGGCTGTTCGGCGAACGGGCCGTAGGAACCGCAGACGGGATAGGGCTGACCGTGCGATACCTGACACCGCACTCGAAGTGGTCGATCCACTCGGAGTACCAGGACAACCTGCTCATGCTGTCGCTGTCACGCGGTGGGCCCACCATGTGGATGAGCCCGGCCGACGCCGCGAAAATCGCCGTGCGCGACAACGATTGGGTCGAGGCTGTCAACCGCAACGGCGTACTGGTGTGCCGTGCGATCGTGTCACACCGGATGCCCGAGGGCGTGGTCTTCGTGTATCACGTCCAGGAACGCACCATCGACGTACCGCTGACCGAGACCACCGGCAACCGCGGTGGCATTCACAATTCGCTGACCCGGTTGCTGATCAAGCCCAGCCACATGGCAGGCGGATATGCACAGCACGCGTTCGCGTTCAATTATCTCGGCCCGACCGGAAACCAGCGCGACGAAGTGACGGTGGTCCGCCGCCGCAGCCAAGAGGTGGAGTACTGAAATGCGTCGAGCGCAGCTAGTCAAGCGAGGCAGACTATGAAGGTCATGGCACAGATGGCGATGGTGATGAACCTCGACAAATGCATCGGCTGCCACACCTGTTCTGTGACGTGCAAGCAGGCGTGGACGAATCGGCCCGGCACTGAGTACGTGTGGTTCAACAACGTCGAAACCCGGCCCGGGCAAGGATATCCGCGCACCTATGAGGATCAGGATCGCTGGCGCGGCGGCTGGCAACTGGACCGCAAGGGCCGGTTGCGGCTGCGCGGCGGCGGACGGCTGAACAAGCTGCTTCGGATCTTTTCCAACCCCAAGCTGCCCAACATCGGTGACTACTACGAGCCGTGGACCTACGACTACGAGAACCTGACCTCCGCCCCGCTCGGCGAGCAGATGCCGGTGGCCCCGCCCCGCAGCCTGATCAGCGGCAAGCCGATGAAGGTGTCGTGGTCGGCGAACTGGGACGACGATCTCGGCGGATCACCGGAGATCGTGCCGGGCGACCCGGTTCTGGCGAAGGTGAGCGAGCAGGTGCGGCTGGAGCTCGAGCAGACGTTCATGTTCTACCTTCCGCGAATCTGCGAACACTGCCTGAATCCGTCCTGTGTCGCCTCCTGTCCGTCGGGAGCGATCTACAAGCGCACCGAAGACGGCATTGTGCTCGTTGACCAGGACCGCTGCCGTGGCTGGCGGATGTGTGTATCCGGATGCCCTTACAAGAAGGTTTATTTCAACCACAAGACCGGCAAGGCCGAGAAGTGCACGCTGTGCTACCCGCGGATCGAGGTCGGCCTACCGACGGTGTGCTCCGAAACGTGTGTGGGCCGGCTGCGCTACCTGGGTCTGGTGCTCTACGACGTCGACCGGGTGCTCGAGGCTGCATCGGTGGAGAACGACGCCGACCTGTACGCGGCGCACCGCGAGATTCTCCTCGACCCGACCGACCCGGAAGTGGTTGCCGCGGCGCGCGCCGAGGATATCTCCGACGAGTGGATCGAAGCCGCCCAACGCTCGCCCGTATACGCGCTGATCAACACGTACCAGGTTGCGCTGCCGCTACATCCGGAGTATCGGACGGTGCCGATGGTCTGGTACATCCCGCCGTTGTCACCTGTCGTCGATGCGGTCAGCCGCGACGGCCACGACGGAGAGGATCTCGGCAACCTGTTCGGTGCGCTGGAATCGCTGCGCATCCCCATCGAGTACCTCGCAGGGTTGTTCACCGCGGGCGACACCGCGGTGGTCGAGGGTGTGCTGCGCAGGCTGGCCGCGATGCGCTCATATATGCGCGACGTCAACCTCGGCCGCGAAACCCAACCGCATATCGCGGCCGCCGTGGGCATGACCGAACAGCAGATCTACCAGATGTACCGGCTTCTGGCGCTGGCGAAATATGATGAGCGCTATGTGATTCCGACCGCCTACGGCGTCGAGGAAGCGACCCACAAGGAAGAGCCGGGATGTGCCCTGTCGTTCGACGGCGGCCCGGGCATGTACGAATCCGGGCCGTTCGGCGAGGCCAGCGGCGGGCCGGTGCCGGTAGCAGTGGAAACGTTCCACGCCCTTCGTCACCGGCAGACCGCCGAAGGCATGGGCGCCAACGCCGGCCGCCCATCTCGGGTGAACCTGCTGAACTGGGACGGCCGGGGCGTCCCACGCGGCATCTTCCCCGGCAGCGGCGACCCGGAGGCGGCAGACCGATGAAGCTGCTGTCCCGCGCTCCCGATGCGATGTTGACCGACAGGTTGGTGTGGCAATCGGCCTCGTTGTTGTTGTCCTATCCCGACGAACGCCGCCTCGAACGTCTCGATGCCGTCAATCGATTGTTGGCGCACGTCACCGGGCCCGAAGCCGAAGAACTTACCGCGACCGTGTCGGCCTTACGCGCGGGCGACGCGCTCACTGCCGCAGCCGATTACGTGGACACGTTCGACATGCGGCGCAACACGACCATGTACTTGACGTACTGGACCGGAGGCGACACCCGCAATCGTGGTAGCCAGATGCTAACTTTCACCCGCGCCTACCAGGATGCCGGCGTGGCAGCACCCACCGATGAGGCTCCCGATTTTCTTCCGCTGGTGCTGGAGTTCGCCGCGACGGTAGCGCCGGAGCCGGGCCGGCGGCTGCTCGTCGAGCACCGCGTGCCGATCGACGTCTTGCGCGATGGGCTGAACCAGACCGGCTCGCCGTATGCCCACGCCGTTGCCGCGGTATGCGAGACACTGCCAGCGGCCACCAGCCAGGAGGCGCAGCGCGCGAGAAGGCTTGCGGAGTCGGGTCCGCCGACCGAAGCGGTTGGGTTGCAGCCATTCACGTTGACGGTGCCGCCGCGACGCGGTGAAGGAGACTGAAATGCCGAGCGAAATCTTCTGGGACGTGGTGCCGTACGTCTCGCTGGCGATCATCGTGGTCGGCACCTGGTGGCGCTACCGCTACGACAAGTTCGGGTGGACCACGCGATCGTCGCAACTGTACGAGGCGCGGATCCTGCGCATCGCCAGCCCGATGTTCCACTTCGGCATCCTCGTCGTCATCGTCGGACACGTCATCGGTCTGCTCATCCCCGAATCCTTCACCGACGCAGTCGGTCTGAGTCCAGAGGCATACCACGTGCAGGCAGTGGTGCTCGGCTCGATCGCGGGCGTGACCACGCTGGTCGGCGTCACGCTGCTGATCTTCCGGCGGCGCACCACGGGACCGGTGTTCATGGCCACCACAGTCAACGACAAAGCGATGTACGTGGTGCTGGTCGCGGCGATCGCGGCGGGACTGTACGCGACTGCGCTGGGCTCGGGTGTAATTGGCGAGGCGTACGACTACCGCGAGTCCGTATCGGTGTGGTTCCGCTCGATCTGGGTGCTTCAGCCCCGAGGTGACCTGATGGCCGCGGCCCCGCTGTACTACCAGGCGCATGCGTTGATCGGGCTGACGTTGTTCGCAATCTGGCCGTTCACGCGCCTCGTCCACGCGTTCAGCGCGCCAGTCGGCTACCTGTTTCGGCCCTACATCGTCTACCGCAGCCGCGACGTCGCCGCCAAGGACGAGTTGGTGGGGTCCCAGCCGCACCGCCGGGGCTGGTGAACAGCGGGTCCACATCTGGTCACTTTTGGCCGGACTCCCCCACCGTGGCGTGGCGCCCGATGTGCGATTCGGCGCGCATGCGTTCGACCATGTGCGGGTAGTGCAGCTCGAAAGCCGGCCGTTCCGAGCGGATTCTGGGCAGCTCGTAGAAATTGTGCCGCGGCGGCGGACATGTGGTGGCCCATTCCAGTGAGTTGCCGTAACCCCACGGGTCGTCGACAGCCACCGGCTCGCCGTAGCGCCAGC
>DATBFF010000210.1:0-12407 GCA_036558625.1 Mycobacterium sp.
CCTGGTCAGGGCCCGATAGTGCCTTGATTACCGTTGCTGACGGAACCTGAATCTTCAAGATTGGGTTGGGTCTAGCAAAACTGACAGCTAACATATTTAGCAGCTTTAGTGGACTTAGCCAGGATATAGCGAGCACTCAGCGGGTTATCGGCTATCCATGGTCGCTGGGTCATCGTTCATGTACGGCAACTAGCTGACAGGTCGATGAACCCCGCGAGAAAAAGGCATTCAGTTTTCGCTCAGGTTATGGCAACATATGTTGCTGGCAGGCTGTCACAGCGGAAACAGGGGAAGCAATGAGAGATCACATCAAGTCGTACGTGACCACAGGCGTCGCGATCGTCGGAGCAAGCGTCATCGCCGTGACTCCGATCGCACCGCAGTCACATGACATCGCCAAGCCGGTTCGGACGCAGAACGTAAGCCTTCTCGCGGACGCGCAGACACAGGCTGTCCCCTCCGGCGGCTTTGCCGAACTCGTCCAGTACATCAATGATCTTCAAGCACCGGTGCCTCCCCAGGACGTTCCAGCGAACGAACGGGCTATCTACCTTGCGGCGGCCTTCACCGCATCCGGACTTCGACTCACCAAGGCTGTCGGCCTGGTGCCGGTTGGCCTGTTCGAAGTGGGCGCGGCCTATCTCCAAGGCATCGACGCCGGCAACGCGGCCTTGGCCCAATTCATCGTCAACTCGGTCGACGGACCCTTGTGGGTGGCCGACCCCGTCTTGTACGGGCTGCGCGACACGTACGGCGGCCCAGGGGTCGAGACATTCCGGAACATGATCTGGCAGAGCACGCAAACAATCAACACCTTCCTGCTGAACCTTCTGCACTTGCCCGACCCCGAGGCGCCAGCGCAGAACCTGCTGGCGGCCGACGTCCAATCCGGGAACGCGCTGGACGCACCCGCGTCGATCGATTTCGGAAGTGTTCTCCAGCAGGTATGGCAGGCGACGCTTACCGCCGCCACGCAGCCGGGGCCCGTTGCCTACCAGCCGGTGACCGGACCCACGGGCATCTCGTCGCTCGACGATCTGTTGCGCATCGGTGAAGGCGTGGCCGCCACCGGAATTCGGTTCGCCACCGCCCTGGCCGAGTTCCCGTTCGGTGTCGTACAGGTTCTCGCTTCGGTCCTGTCGCCCGACTTCAAACAGGTGTTGAGCAACTTCATCGCCAACACCGTCGACGGACCGCTATGGGTGGCCGATCCGTTCTTGTACGGGTTGCGTGACGTGGTAGACGGTGCCCCCGGTGGACCCGTCGAGACGTTCCGCGACAGCATCTGGGAAGTCACTCAACACATCAATGCCGGCATCCAGAACCTCCTCAACCTGCCTCCGGATCAGGCCTCAAGTTCTGGTGCTGATTCCTCGCTGGCGGCGAAGCAACAAAGTGTGGTCGCCACTCAGAAGCAGGACGACGTTACGCAGCAGCAGCTTGCCGGATCGGACAACAACGTCGTCGTAGCAGACGATGCCGTCAACAACACCAAGCTCGGCAATTCGGACAGCACCAAGAAGTTCAAGTTGGATGGTCTGTTCAACAACAAGGACAGGCAGCGCAACAGGGGCGGCAAATCTGCCCCATCGGCGGCCCCTGGTGCTAGTGCGGACGCCAATGGGCTCGGCGCGGCCGCAGAGACCGACAACGTCACCCCCGGTGAGCAGAACGGCAACGACACGGGCGGCAAGACCCACAATGCCAAAACTGGCTCGGCTATCGGCGGCAAGCACCGCCGAGCCGGGTAGCTGACGGACAGGCGCGTCGCACATAAGAGGGGGGTGCGACGCGCCTGTATTTTCTTGCGCTCCAAGTGATTCGGGCCCGTACACGCCCGCCGCTGGCCGACTTCTGGGTGCTTAAGCTTAAAGAATGCTGTGAGTAACAGCGATCTCTCACCTGAACTCGCCTTCTCTTCCATACTGGATAGCCACTGGGCACCGGAGGTGGATGTGCGAGAAGTGACCCACGGCAGCCGGGTGGTCAAGCTGGTCGCGAGCTGACATGGCGCGGCGGACGCTCATCGGCGGCGTCGTGATGGTCTGTGCGGCCGCGCTGCTGGCGTGTTCGGGCCCGTCCAAAACCACGTCGTCATCCACGGCGCCCGCTGCACTGCCTGCCCGGGGCGTCGAACTGGCGGCCAGCGAAATCCCTTGGAAACAAGTCGGTCCGGGGTGGATCCTCGCCACGTGGAGCGCGGCACCGGGTCTGAATCCCGGCCAGACTCCCCCGTCCGGGCAGCCCGCCGTGGCACCGGTGACGCTGTTCCTTCTCGATCCGGTGGGCGGCCGCTTTAAGGTCACGACGTTTGCGCTCTCACCACCCACGGGGCCAGGCGACCTCGGCCATACCCCATTCCTCGCCGACTGGTCGGGTGACGGAAGGCACGCACTTTTCGAAGACTTCGGCGCGGGCGGAAGCGGGCCGGGGTCGACCGCCATAACCGACGTCGATTTGACGACGGGCACCAAGCACACATTCACGGTGGACACCGAAGGAGTCGGCGCCGGGTACAGCCTGCCGGCCGGGCAGGCCATCCTCTTGTCGACTTTCAACGGTTCGACTCGCGGGTGGTCGTTGGACCGCGTTGATTTGAGCGGTAACAAGCAGTTGACATATCCCACCGATCGGCTCGGCACCGCGGGCAAGTACAACGGGACCTACGTGGAGTCGCCCGACGGGACGCAGGTGGTGCTCGGCACCACCACCGGAATGGTGGTGATAGGCAACGACGGCGTAATCGGCAAGCGGCTGCTGGTGCCAGGAACCCTGACCGACTGCTCACCGGTTCGGTGGTGGACCTCAGGAGTGCTCCTCGCCCGGTGCGCCGGGTCTTCGGCTAGCCAGCTCTGGCGGGTACCGCTCGACGGTGGCGCCCCGAGCGCGGTCACTGCGGTCAACACGGGCCAAGAGGATTCGGGATTCGGGCCGGACCTCGGCGACACGAACGCGTGGCAGCTTCCGAGCGGCACGTTCCTGCAATCGGAGGGAGGGTGTGGGTCCATGTTCCTGTCGCGGCTGACTCCCGACCTACGCACCACGAAAGTCACGGTTCCGGGCGTGGACCCCGACAACAGCGTGCTCGTCAGCGGGGTGTCCGCCGACAAGTTGGTGCTGCGGGCCACGGTGGGCTGCGGCTCGGGGATCTCAGCGCTGACCTACGACCCGGCCGCCAACACTACGAGCGTGTTGCTCGGGCCGCCGGTCAACGGCGGCGGGGTGCAGAACGCAATCCTCTACGGCCGCAAAGGATCATGAGCGCTTCTGGGTGCCGGCGAGTCCGCGCGCGGTACGCAGCGCTACCGCCATGAGCGTATTGGTGGGGTTTTGGCACCCGGAGGTGACAAACACACTGCCGTCGGCGACGTAGACGTTGTCCAACTGGTGCATGCGCCCGTTCGCGTCGGTGACGCTCGTCAGCGGCGACACGCCCATCTGCATCCCGCCCATCACGTGTTTGGTGTCCGGTGGAGTGAGGCCCCCGACCTGGTTGACCAGACTCGAGGGCACGGCGGCGTACAGCGTTGCGCCGGCCGCCGCGATCATTTTGGTGACCACCGGAACGTAAAACCTCTGCGCGACGTTCTCGTGCTTTCCGAGTGCGTAAGTGATCCGGGGCACCGGCTGACCGTTGAGGTCGGTCACGGTCGGGTCGAGCGTGACGTTGTTCGAAAGGTACGGCATGTCGGTGCCGATGAAATCCACGCCGGCGAGCCGGTCGCGCAGCAGCGAGGCACGCATCAGCGCTTTGAAGTCTGATCCGAACCCTTTGCCCGGCAATATCGAGAGGATCAGCTGATAGAACTTGCCCTCCGCGATCGCACCCTGGCTCCCGCCGAGTTCGCACAAACCGCCGCGGATGTAGGGCAGGCCATTGCGCCGGGCGAAGAATCGAGCGCCGCCGAAGTTGGGATCGGCGAAGTCCTCCAGGCACTGCGTGGTTGAGCGGCCGCGGTACGCGTGCACTCGCTGGTCGAGGTAGATACCGAACCCGTTGATGAAGTTGTGAAACATCAGGCGTTTGCCGATCCGTCCGCTGGCGTCGGGCAGACCGGAAAGCAGCGCCAGACGTGCCGTCTCGATCGCCGAGGCCGCCAACACAACCAACTCGGCGCTCTCTCCACCGGGATTGCCTTGCGGGTCAACAAAAGTCACGCCCGTGGCCCGGCGGCCGGTGAATTCGACCTTGGTGACCGTCGTCTCCGGCCGCAAGTCCACCCGTCCGGTCCGCAGCGCGCGTCGCAGCGGACCAAGCGCACCAACCCGGGCACCGATAGGACAGCCGTAGTCGCTGCAGAATCCGCAGTTGTTGCACGCCGCGCGGCCGTCATGCCGGACCGAGTTGATTGCCATCGGAAACGGATAAGGATGCAGTCCCGAGCGCGTCGCTCCTTGGGCAATGAGTAGGGACGAGCGCTGCTGCGCACCTGGCGGCATCGCGAACGGCGTCGAGCGCGGCGCGTGCTGCAAAGTGAGAGCGGGCATCGAGCGAAGATCGCCCTGTGTTCCCAACAGTGCCTCGACATCGTCGTAGTAGGGCGCTATCTCGCTGTACTCGAACGGCCAGTCCGCCATGTCCGCGCCGGGGACGGGGCCGAGCAGTGACAGTCCCTTGAAGTCGATGTCCCAGAATCGCGGAACCTTCGCGTCCCAGTGCGTGGTTCCGCCGCCGACGGTGACCGGAAGGTCATTGACCGGGCCGACGTAGCTCGCTGGTTGGGCAGCGCTTTGACGAAACGTGCGCGGGTAAGCAAGTGGGTCCGGTTGCTCGAAGTAGCGGTACAGCGCCTTGAGCTCGTCGTTGGAGAATTTCGTTGTGCCGTAAAGGTTTCCATCGATATTCGAGAAGTAGTTCGATCCCTTCTCGAATATCACGACGTCCCAGCCGGCCGCCGCGAGTTCCATCGCCACTACCGAACCGCCGGCGCCGGAGCCGACGACGATCGCCTTAGTGGCCGGCACCCACGCCGCCCGTTCCACCCATTTTGGTGACGGCCTGTTCGAAGCCTCCATGCAGCAGCTGGTCGATGATCCCGGACGGGGGGACGCCCAGACGGTCGAACTCAGCCCGCTCGACCTCGGCGTCGGTATACCCCCGCGGCTGGGGGTCCCCCGGGAAATAGATGTCGGCCCAACCGACCAGATCCGCGTTGCCGCCGTACTCCGGGACGGCGTACATCGCCTCGATGGTGTGGCCGAACAGCAGGCTGGTGAACGGTGCCACCTGACGCTGGGAAAGGATGAGGTCCTGGCGGAACTTCGTCACCGCGGTGAAGTCGCCGCCGGCCTGCTGGTCCAGTAGCGCAATGCCATTGGTGTATTGGGTGCGAAGGTCGGCGACTCGCTTCTGCCACGCAAAAGTTTGGGCGCGATTCAGTGGGACGAACTCGGCCATGAAGTCCTGGAAGCCACCGCTGCGGTTGCTCCACGGCCCGCCTGCATGCACGTCGGCGGGCGAGACGTCGAACACCGACAGCAGCCTGTCCAGGTAGGTGACCACGTACGCTTCGTGCGCTCCGGGGGTGCTCTCGGACGGGTCGTCTCCCGGTCCGGGGATCAAGCGGCGGGTGGCGGCATCGAGCACCGCGGCCTGGTGTGGCGAAAGGAATCGGTAATGCGGGTCGGCGGAAGCTTTCGGGAGAATCCCGGGTAGGGCCGCGGCCAATGGCAGCAGACTGAGCCCGCCGATCACCGCACGGCGGGAAATCGGCGACGTGAAGCCGAGTCCGTGGGCCGCCTCGTCGCTGGCCACGGCCAAATTATGACGCCGGGTATGGGGCGGGTGAGGGATGCCCGGATGGCGGCGTGTCGGTACGGCCGGCCGAGCCACTTCTGCCCCGCTCCGGACGAATCCGAAACGGGGCAGAAGGTCCTTCGTGTGTGGTCAGGGAATAAGGGCGCGCACGGGGTGCGTCACCGCCCAGACGGGATGCAGGACGTCAGCCGCATAGTGGCGCACCGGATGAAGGGGTCCGCTGAACGGCACCCACGGCTCAGCGGATGCGACCGCTGGTGCGAGCGACCCGGCAAGTGACAGACCCACGGTTGCCAACGCGACACCAGCACCCATCCGCAGCTTGGACACCTTGTTTCCGTTGGCGCTCATAGTTGCGATCCTCCTTTGGCGTGCATCCCAGAGCGGGATGGCTATAACGACAGATTGCCGCGCGTTGCTTGCCAGATGCTTGCGCGCTCCTTGGAATTTCCTTGCGTCCGCGCATTCGGCTCCGGCGGCACCCCCGGCGTGCAGTTAGTGTGCCGACGTGATTCAGTTCTGTGGGACGGGCAGGTTAGGGCACAGCGTGATGTAGCCGATGGTGGGTGAGATCCAGTCGTGCCAGTCCTGGTGGCTGATGTTGGAGGTGAGTTTCGAGCAGAGCGTCGCCACCGTGGCGTTGATGGGCGTGGGCCACAACCGGATGGTGGCATCGCCGCCGCCCGACGCCAGGGTGCGCCCGTCGGGACTGAACGCCACACCGGACACGACGTAGGTATGTCCCGTCAAGGGCAGGCCCAGCGGCAGCGGGTGCGCCGGGTCGGTGAGGTCCCACAACCGCACGGTGGAATCGCTGCTGCCGGAGGCCAGGGTGCGCCCGTCGGGGCTGAACGCCACACTGTGCACGGCGTTGGCGTGGCCGGTCAGGGGCAGGCCCAGCGGGGCGGGGCGGGCCGGGTCAGTGACGTTCCACAATCGGATAGTGGCATCGGTGCTGCCGGAGGCGAGGATGTGCCCATCGGGGCTGAACGCCACACTCGACACAACGTAGGCGTGACCAGTCATGGGCTGGCCCAGCGGCGTTGGGTGCGCCGGGTCGGTGAGATCCCATAACCGCATAGTGCCATCGCCGCTGGCGGAAGCCAGGGTGCGCCCGTCGGGACTGAACGCGACACTGTTCACGATGGCGGTGTGGCCTGTCAAGGGCTGGCCCAGCGGGGCCGGGTGGGCGGGGTCGCTGAGGTTCCACAACCGGATCGTGTAATCGCCGCCGCCGCCGGACGCCAGGATGTGCCCGTCAGGGCTGAACGCCACAGTGGGCACTCCAACGGTGTGGCCGGTCAAAGGCTGGCCCAGCGGCACCGGATGCGCCCGGTCGGCGATATTCCCCAACCGCACGCTGCCATCGCCTTCACCGGCGGCCAGGGTGCGCCCGTCGGGGCTAAACGCCACACTGAGCACAACGGCGGAGTGACCGGTCAGGCGCAGGCCCAGCCGGCGCAGGTACGCCGTGCCAGTGAGGTTCCACAACAGCACGGTGCCATCGCCACTGCCGGAGGCCAGGGTGCGCCCGTCGGGACTGAACGCCACACTGGACACACTCGCGGTGTGGCCCCGAAGTGGTAGCGCGGTATCGAGGTTCCACAACCGCACGCTGCCGTCGGCGCCGGCGGAGGCCAAGGTCTGCCCGTCCGGGCTGAACGCCACACTGAGCACAAAGTTGGTGTGGCCGGTCAGAGGCTGGCGGCCCAGCGACAGCGGGGGGTCGTAGGCAAGATCCCACAACTGGATAGTGCCATCGCCGCTGCCGGAGGCTAGGGTCCGACCGTCCGGACTGAACGCCACACTGATCACACCGGCCGTGTGACCAGTCAGGGGCTCGCCCAGCGGCAACGGGTGCGCCGGGTCGGTCAGATTCCACAACCGCACGGTGGCATCCATGCTGCCCGAGGCCAGGGTGCGCCCGTCCGGACTGAACGCCACACTGATCACGAAGCCGGCGTGGCCGGTCAGAGGCTGGCCCGCCGGCACCGGGTGCGCCGGGTCGGTCAGATTCCACAACCGGATGGTGCCGTCGTAGCCGCCGGAGGCCAGAATGTGCCCGTCGGGACTAAACGCCATATTCATCACGGCGTAGGTGTGACCGGTCAAAGGCTGAGCCAGCCGGCTCGGGTGCGCCGGGTTCGTGAGGTCCCATAACCCGACGGTGCCATCGTGGCCGCCGGAGGCCAGGATGCGCCCGTCGGGACTAAACGCCACACTGACGACCGCGTCGGCGTCACCGGTCAGGGGCTGGCCCAGCGGCGCCGGGTGCGCCGGGTCGCTTAGATTCCACAACTGCACGGTCCTATCGGCACTGGCGGAGGCCAGGATGTGTCCCTCGGGACTAAACGCCACACTGGACACGGCGCGGGTGTGGCCTGTCAGCGGCTGACCCAGCGGCGCCGCGTCAGTGAGATTCCACAACCGCACAGTGTCGTCGTCACTGCCGTAGGCCAAGATGTGCCCGTCGGGGCTGAACGCCACACTGGACACGGACGATGGCATCGAGATGATGGCCCGGGTGGTGTTCAGCGCGGCGGTGGCGGTGTAGAACGCTCCGCGACTGGCGGCGGGATCAGATCGGATCCGTTGCGCGGCAAGGGTATCGGCGAGCGCATGGATGTCATTTCCGGCGGTGGCCCGTGAAAATACTGCCGACGCTTCGGTGTCTAGCTGGGCGGCCAGCGCGTCACGCGCTTCACGAATGGCTTTCTCCCGCTGCACGAACGCAATTGATGCGGCTACCACAGCGACGATAGTCAGCACAGCCATCACAGCAAACGCCGCGCGCCGCAGGCGCCGGAACCGGCGCTGCTCCCGCAGATCGTCGCTCGTCAAGTCATCTTTGGGCTTGCCATGAATCGGGGCAGCCAGCGAGGTGACTTTGTCGCGGAACGGTGGTGACCGCAGCTCCCAGGGCGCGTCGGCGCTGACGTCGATGTAGAGCGGCTCAGTCGGCAGCGACCCCGGTGCTGTCAGAACTGGCGGAGCCGCATCAGAGTGCTCGGGGTCAAACCGCCCGTCCTTGGCGTCCCACCGCAGGTGGCCCTCGGCGAGCACCAACATCAACCCCTGGGGCCCGTGATGCTGGAGCCAGTGAGTGATCTCCTCATTGACCCAATGCGATGCCGCGGACTGGGGCGAGAGCACCACGATCATGAATCGCGATTTGTCGAGCGCCTGGGTGATTTCGGTCCACAGGTCGGGGTTGGCGGTCAGGTTGGTGTCATCGCGAAACACCCGCATCGCGCGCAACTGTCCGACGCGTCGGCCTATCTGGTGCAGGCCCTTCTGGATAGCGCTGGTGACTGCCTTATCCCGGTGGGCGTAGGACAGGAAGGCGTCGTACTCGGTGCGCCTTCTCGGTCCCGGAACGCGACTCGTCCCGGTTTGCAAGACTTCGGCCACGCTTCACCTACGGCAGTTGGGTTCTGTTCGAGCGGCCGCCCGCTCCTCAAGAAAACTAAGTCTTTCGCCCAAGCTGCAGCGTGGTGTCGTTTCCGCGCATGAGAGAACACTGAAAGAGCATTCGTCCGGTCGCCGGGTCGAGCGCAGAGCGACAAGGCGACTTGATACCGAGTTTGCAGGTTCGCCCATGCGATCACAGTCTCGGCACGAGCAAGCAAAGGTTGCCACGCTACGCCTAGAGCAAGATTAAGGTGCTGCTCGTGGGCAGAAACTTGTTCGCCAACGGCCGGGGCCGCTGGTTGGCGGGTGGAGCCTGCGTGATCGTCGCGGCGGGCATGCTCTACGCCCAAGGCAGAGAACATCCTTGCTGTGTGGAATCTCCTGCAGCGGTCGCAACTGGCCAGCCGGCTGCGCCGGCCAACGCGCCTCACGTCGCCAGCCCCCAGGAGGCGCAAGCGTTGGCGGCAACCGCGCCAGCCGCGAATCCTGGTCTCTCACTTGCCTTGCCGATTGGCGTGGCTCCCGAGACGGGCCTGCAAATCCATACCATCTGGGTGGCCCGCGCGATCAGCGTGATGTTCCCTGAGATCAAAACCATCGGCGGGGCCCGACAGGATGCATTGAAATGGCATCCGAATGGGTTGGCCATTGACGTGATGATTCCGAACCATGACTCTGAGGAAGGCATCGCGCTCGGCAACCTCATCGCCGGATACGTCTTGGCGAACGCGCAACGATGGGGCGTCATCCACGTGATCTGGAGGCACGCCATCTATCCGGGCATCGGCGCGCCGAGCTGGATGGCCGACTACGGCTCAGAAACAGCCAACCACTACGACCACGTGCACATCGCCACCGACGGCGGCGGATACCCGACCGGACGCGAAACTTACTATCTCGATTCCATGCAGCCGACGCCGAACTGATCCATGCCCGCTACGCCGCCAGACGGCGTTTGGCGCGTGTGGCACCCCCCGGCGTTAGTCTCAAAAAGCAGCACTGCCAGTTCGGTGGCGTGTCTTTGCGCCGACGTTCCCAGGTCGGCGGGTGACGACCACGAGAATTTCGGAGGGCACCAGGATGTGCGGGATCTTCGCCGCGATGACGCGCCGCGGCCTGTCGAGTGAACAGTGCGACGCGGCGCTCAAGCTTTTGGAACATCGCGGTCCGGACGGCACCGGCAGCTGGACGTCACGGGACGGGCGGTGGACGCTCGGGCACACGCGCTTGTCGATCATCGGTTTGAACAACGGCAGTCAGCCCATGACGAGCCCGGATGGCGCCGTGCATCTGGTGGTCAACGGCGAGTTCTACGGCTACCGCGAGATCCGTGAGCGTCTCCGTGCGTGCGGCTATCGGTTCTCCACCGAGAGCGACAGCGAAATTGCGCTGCACCTCTATCACGAGCGCGGCATTCATGCCGCGTCGCTTCTGCGCGGTGAATTCGCGGTGGTCATTGCCGACGAACGCCAACGCGCGATGTACGCGATCCGCGATCGCTTCGGCGTCAAGCCGCTTTACTACGCCGTGGTGGATGGCGACGTGTACTTCGCGTCGGAGATCAAAGCGCTGTTGGCGCTGGGGGTTCCGGCCAAATGGGACCTCGAGGGCGCCACCGGAGGTTTTGGAAGATCTCACGAGCAAACCGAGTTCGCCGGGATCAGCACCGTGCCGCCCGGTTGCTATGCGATCGCCCGAGACGGCGACGTCCGCATTTATCCGTACTGGGATTGGGAGATCCCCACTGCTGATCAGATGCGCACAGACGCGCGAAGTGACGCCGAGATCGTCGACGAATTTCGTCAGGCTCTCCAGGATGCCGTGCGGCAACGGCTGGTCGCCGACGTCGAGGTCGCGTCATATCTGAGTGGTGGCATCGACTCGTGCGCCGTGCTCGGGCTCGCGCAGCAGGAGATGGACCGGCCCATTCGCGCGTTCACGCTCACCTTCGAAAATCCGCTCTACGACGAGGCAAGCGTCGCTGAAGCACAGGCCAAACGCGTCGGCGCGACGTATCACCCAATTCCGATCACCGGGCGGGAGATTGCCGACTCGTTCGCAGATGCGGTCTGGCACGCCGAAACGCAGATGTTCAACGGCCACGGCGTCGCCAAATACCTGCTCAGCCGCGCCGTGAGAGCCGCGGGCATCAAGGTGGTGTTCACCGGCGAAGGCGCCGACGAGATGCTGGGAGGCTATCCGTACTTCCGAGTCGACGCGCTCAACGACGACGCGATGTTGAGCGCCGACGAGAGAGCGGGTCTGCTCGATGAGATGCTCGGCGCCAATGCTGCGACTCGCGCGTTGATGATGCCGGATCAAATCAGCAGTACGGAAATGCAGGCAGTGGAACGCAGGCTCGGTTGGCTGCCGGCAACGCTCAATGTCTGTGCGGCCCAGACCAATAGCGTGGCGCCCTTGTACCGCGACGACCTGCCGGCCGCGGTTCGGGAGTTTCAGCCGCTAGTGTCTGCGCTGGATCGCTTGCCCGTCGCGCAACGCGTCGCCGGCCGCGACCGCCTGAATCAGATGCTCTACGTCAACGCCAAGACGCTATTGCCGAATTTCATTCTGAACTATCTCGCCGATCGGATGGAGATGGCGCACTCGATCGAAGGGCGCGTACCGTTCCTGGACCACCGTGTGGCCGAAGTCGCGGCTCGCGTGCCAGTGAACATGAAAGTCAAAGGTATTCGCGAAAAACATGTCCTGCGCGAAGCCGCGAAGGACGTGTTGATACCCGAGGTATATGACCGCCAGAAGCATCCATTCACCACGCCTCCGACACGCAGCACGAACGACCCGATGCTCGCCTTCTACCGGGATACGTTCGCGTCGCAAGCCGCGAAGGACCAGCCGATCTACGACATGGAGAAGGTCTCCACGGCGCTCGATCAATTGCTCGAATGCCCGGATGATCAACGCATCGCGGTGGAAGGCGGTCTGCAGCGCGTTGCGAGCGTGATTGTGATGCAAGAGCTGTTTTCCATGGCGTGAGCGGCACTCAACTCCCGATCACGGTTCCGACAGCTGGACAAGCGCCGCATGCGGATTCGGTGCGGATTGAACAGGCGAACGGTCTAGCCGAAACGCATGCGATCTCCATTGCAAAGTGCGACACTTCTGTCCGCAAAACCAAAGATGCCGCAAGCCGACAAAGGGGTTAGGCCATGAAGATCACGCTCGCCACCGCCGGCGTGTTGACCGCAGCCACCTTGGTCGCTTGCGGTGGCGGTTC
>DATBFF010000211.1:0-1864 GCA_036558625.1 Mycobacterium sp.
GATCAGCGTGTGCAGATAGGGGGCCCCGCCGATGCGGCGCAGCAGACTGCGACGATCCAGCTCGGCCGCCACGGTGACGGCGTCGGCAGGCTCACCCCGGCCGTAGAGATCCAGGATCGCGTCGTAGACGTTCTGGTGTGCCGGGCGGTAGAAGTCGCCGGGACGCAAGCGCTCGAGGACGTCCGCGATCGCGTCCTTGCTCAACAACATGCCGCCCAGGACCGCCTGCTCGGCTGCCATGTCCTGCGGCGGCTGCCGGCCGAAGTCCTCCCCAGGCGGAGGGCCATCCATCTCCGAATCCGGATGCCCCAGGTCGTCCACCACCGCCACGGACTCCCCACCCCCTTCCGAGACCCACCTCACGACGGGCTCGAACGTTTATTCGAATCGGTACTGCAACTGTAAAACAGGGCTCCGACAAAGCTTCGTGACGGCGCTGCGACGCATCACGGTAGACGTTGCTGGCGCCGCCCGAAACCACCCCTGTTGATGAACCTGTGGATGGCATGGGGATAGGTCTCGGTCGCAGTGTTGAGCCTCTGGGGAGAACCTGTGGATCATTCCCGAGCAATATGAAGTTTCCCCAGGTCAGGGTGCCATAGGGGTTGTCAGTGATTGTGTATGGGAAGTTCTTCGGCGTGTCGTGCCGGGTTGCCGTCCCGGGCGTGTTGTGTTGCGCCCAGGGACCCGGCGGGTTAACACCGAGTTAGCTTCGCTGTCCAGAGTTTCCCGCAACGAGTTCGCCAGAGATACAGCAAACGCCCGGGTGGAAACCTCTGCAGGCTCCCACCCGGGCGATTGAGTGCTGGCGGAATTACTCCGCTACGGATTACTCCGCGACGACGTTCAGCGACACCTTGGCTTCGACCCCGGTGTGCAGCTTCACGGTGATCGGATGCGTGCCGACCGACTTGATGTGCGCCTTGGGCAGCTGCACGGTGCGCTTGTCCAAGTTGGGGCCGCCGGCCTTCTTGATCACGGCCACGACATCAGCCGCGGTGACCGAGCCGAACAGCTTGCCCGTGTCGCCTGCGGCCTGAACCGGCAGCGACACCTCGCCCAGACCCTCCAGCGCGGTCTTGAGCTCGTTGGCGTGCTCGACGCCACGGATGGACTTGGCCTCGCGCGCCCGACGGATCTCGTCGGCCTGGCGCTCGGCGCCGCGGGAGGCCACGATGCCCAGCCCACGGGGCAGGAGGTAGTTACGGCCGTAGCCGTCCTTGACCTCGACGACATCGCCGGCGACACCCAGGTGCTCAACCTCAGCGGTGAGAATCAGCTTCATTGGTCTGCCCCCTACCGCGTCGACGAGCCGAACGGCAGCAGAGCCACCTCGCGGGCATTCTTGACCGCGATGGCGACATCGCGCTGGTGCTGGACGCAGTTACCGGTCACCCGGCGGGCACGGATCTTGCCGCGCTCGCTGATGTAGGTGCGCAGCAGCGCAGTGTCCTTGTAGTCGATGACCTGCCCCTTACCCTTCTTGGAGCAGAACACGCACTTACGAGTCTTGACCGGCTTTTCCGGTGCCGGCCGTCGCTTTGTGGACTTGGCCATTGGTTATCTCTTCCTTGCAAAAATTTTCGTTGTTGATCAGAACGGCGGCTCGTCGTCGGCCCCACTGAAGGAGCCGGACGCCGGTGCACTGCCCCACGGATCGTCCTTGGGCTCGGCCTGGCGCGAACCACCGCCGCCACCACCGCCGAAGCCGCCGCCACCGCCACCACTACGGCTGGCCTTGTTGACCTTGGCCGTGGCGTAGCGCAGGGACGGACCGATCTCGTCGACCTCGACCTCGACAACGGTGCGCTTCTCACCCTCGCGGGTTTCGAAGGAACGCTGCTTGAGCCGGCCGGTGACGATC
>DATBFF010000212.1:0-1793 GCA_036558625.1 Mycobacterium sp.
ATCACCTGCGACTGCCGCCACAGGCTGGGGTTGACGGAATCCGGCGCGGGGACGTCGTCGCCGATGTACTGGTAGCGGCTGATGTCGAAGATGACGTGACCGTCGCTCCCCGTGACCGGGCCGGGAAGCTCCGCGATCAACCCGCGGTCGGCGTCGGCGAAGTCCTGCCGGTCGTCCATGTCGTAGCGGGCGACGGCGTCGCGGTTGATCTGGGCGGTGACGGATGTTGCGTCCTTGGGCGTATAGGGCATGACGTGACGCTCCCATGCACGTTCGGCTGCGCATCACCCGGCGCGGGTGAATGCGCCTGAAACCCTTACGGCGTGGCGATGTTGAAGTGCGGGTCGAACGTGTCGATGACCGACGCGAGCGCCTTGAGCACCGATTCATCGCCGTCCACCCGCACACCGGACTTGCTGACCGTGTCGTCGGCGTCCGCGGGCCGCAGCAGGACCGCGGCGAGCGCCGCCTTCGGGCCGGCCAGCGTCAGGTCTGCGCCGTCGACACGTCCATGCCGGGCGTTGAGCACGCCGTGCCGGATCCACATCGTCCACTCGTCGTTCACGTCGGTGAAGGTGAAGTTGATCCGGAAGTCAACGTCGGCGGCCTTGTCCCCGATCACGTGCACCCCGACGAAATCGAAGAGCAGGTCGATCGGCATGGCCAGGATCGTGTCGAGGGAATCGGTGTTGAGCTGACCGCGCTTGGCGACTCCCTCGCGGAGTTCCTTGGCGGCGGTCAGGAAGATCGCGCGGTACTGCGGCACTTCCTGCTGGTAGCCGAATTGTTCGTACGCATCGGCCTGCAACTGCGTCGCCTCGGTGTCGTCCGGATCGGCGAACACTGCATGGTGCAGCACCTGCACTGCCCAGCGGTAGTCGCCGGACTCGATGGCAGCGCGTCCCGCGGCGAGGATCTTGTCGCGGCCGATCAGCTCGACATGCCGCTTGGCGTTGTCATGCGGCAGCAGCGGATAGATGGTGGCCGGGTCGCCGTCCCAGAACCCGAGTTCCTTGTGGAAGACGGCGCGGACGTTGTGGTGCAGCCCGCCGTGGTAGTAGCGGTTGTACCACTTCTTGCCTATGGCGTCGGGCAATTCGACGACCTCCGCCGCCTCGAGCGGGGTCGATCCCTGGTTGGCCAGCCGCAACGCCTGGTCGTGCACGTACTTGTACATGTCGCGCTGGTCCTCGAGGAACGCCACCACGTCCTCGTTGCCCCAGACCGGCCAGGTATGCGGGCCGTAGTGCACTTCGGCCTGATCGCCCCACCGGACCAGCGTCTCGTCGAGGTAGCGCGCGAAGTTGCGCGCGTCGCGGGTGCGGGCACCGCGGATCGTCTGGATGTTGTGCATCGAGTGATTCGCGTTCTCGGCGCAAGTGACGGCCTTGATCGCCGGGATCCAGATGTGCATCTCCTCCGGCGCCTCCGTGTCCGGCGCATAGAGGAATTCGAACTCCCACCCGCCGAGCGTGCGGGTCTCCCCTGTCTTGGTAATCGGGTCGGTCGGCGCGATGTAGCTCAGCCGCGGCGTCAGAGACGGCACGCCCAGTCCGATGGTGACGAGGCCGGTGTCGCAGCGCGGAAGCAAGAGTCCGAACGTGTAACCCATCCGACGTGACATGGCGTTGCCGGTGATCACGTTCTCGCCGATCGCGTGCTTGTTGAACGAGTCGATCGTTCCGGGTGCGACGATCGGCACCTTGCCGGACGCGACGTCGGTCTCGTCCACGACGCCCTTGACGCCCCCGTAGTGGTCGAAGTGGGTGTGCGTGTAGATGACGGCGGCGAGC
>DATBFF010000213.1:0-3707 GCA_036558625.1 Mycobacterium sp.
CGTACGCGGCGAAGTTCAGCGACGTCTCGGGTCTTGGCGACGCCGCCTTCTCCAACGGATTCGACGTGCACATCCTCAAGGGCGATGACATGTACCAGATCGGCGTCGCTGGGCCCTTCCAGGACAAGGTGACTCGGGCGATCACCGTCGCGAAGGAAGCACTGGCTCGAGCCTGAGCCATCCGGGGCTCGCGGCTGTGCCCAGGCGAGACCATGGCTGTCGAAAGCGCGGGCGGTTTATCCATGGCGGAGTCGAAATCTTCTACTGGAACGCCGTCACCGGGGCCGATTCACCAGCCAACAACTGTTTGGCGCCGACCCGGCTGTCATTGCGGCGTACGCCGATGCCGTGCACGGTCCCTGCCGTCCATTACTCGAGGGAGACGCAGCGATGTGGGACAGATTGCGACGGCAGCGCCGAGCAAGGATCGCGTACCACCGCCACCAGTCAGCTGTGACCGGTCGGCCGGCATGAGGTCAAAGCGCGAGCACCTGGCGAAGCCCGTCTTCGACTTCTCGCATGAGACTGGACGGCACGCTACCGGCACCGTCGCCGAGATCGTCTTTGTTGAGAGTGACGACCGCGGTGACGTTAACGACAGAGTCCCGACGTAGACCTGTGACGGCACTCGGGAGCAGCACATTGCCGGGCATAGCTGCCAGCGCAGTGTTCGAGGAAATGACCAGGACGACGACGGTTGCGAGACGGCTTGCGTTATACGACGCAGACTGAACGACGAGGACGGGGCGGTGCTTCGCGGGGCGACGCCCATCCGCTTCGCCGAGGTCCGCCCAGTAGACGTCTCCGCGGCGGATCACCAATCGTCCTGGTCAGACAGCCTGCGTCGCCCCGTTCGTACCGCCGCCTTGGAGGATTCGTCGGGACCGACTACCTCGATGACGGAGTCAATTCGTCCGGTAAGCGACCGTGCGTCAAGCTCCCGGATGTAGTGGCGCGCTGCCGTTGTGAAGAACTCCGACCGACTCACACCGAGCGTCGCGGCACGGCGCTGGACCTCGTTGAAGGTCTCATCGGGCACCGAAATCGCTGTCTTCATACCGCCGAGTATAACTCGGTATTACCGAGGCGCGAAGCGGCGGCAACCATCAAGCGTTGGGGAACAAGCAGAACGGGTGGCCGGCCGGGTCGAACAACACCTGTGTGTGGTCCTGCGGCTGGTGCTCGGCGAGCGTCGCGCCGCATTCGACCGCCCACGCGACAGCGTTCGCCACGTCGCCGTCGTCGGCCTGGATGTCGAGGTGCAGCATCATCGCTGGCTCGCCGTTGCGCGGCGGCCAGACCGGCGGCTCGTAGTCCGGCTCCCACTGAACGGCGATCGCCATCACGCCGCGATCGCTTGGCGACCGCAGCATCGCCCAGCCGTCCTCCGGCGGGAATCCCGGCCGAGCCGGCTCGTTGGCCACGATCTGCCAGCCAAGAAGGCGTTCGTAAAACGCGGCAAGCTCGCGCGGTTCGCGCGCTCCGATCACAACGGACGTCACGGTCATGGGTGGGCGCTCCATGCGAACACGGTACGGCCGGAGGCCAGCGCACGCAGATCTCGTAGATCGAGCCGCGACCCTGAGGACACCAGCGACACATCGTCGCAGGTAGGGTGCCGTATCTGAGCCGTTTTGCACGTATAGCTACCGGTTTAGCGGCTAGATTCGGAGTCGTGATGTGATCCGTGCGGAGCACGGCTACGGGGGTGGCAGGCGATGGTGCGGTTCCTGCTCCGCAGGGTGGTGTACCTGGTACTCCTCGCCGCAATCGCAACTACCCTGGCGTACTTTCTCGCGGCCACGCAACTGAACCCGAAGCTGCGCTTCGAGGGTCGCAATCCGCCGCCGTCGCCGGCGTCCGTTACGGCCACTCTGAACGACTTGAACATGAATCCCGACGTACCCGTGATCAAGCGGTACGTGACCTGGGTCAACGGCGTCCTCCACGGCGATCTCGGCAAGACAATTCTCGGCCAGTCGGTCAACCAGCAGATCAGTACGCGGATGTGGGTGAGCCTGCGTCTCGTCCTGGTCGGCTCGATCATCGGCGCGATCATCGGCTGCGCGATCGGCGCGTACGGCGCCGTCAAGCAGTACCGATTATCCGATCACGTCGCGACCGTCATCTCCTTCGTGGTGCTGTCCATCCCGATCGTTGTGCTGTGCAAGCTTGTCCAGGTCGTCGGCATCAGCCTGAACAATGCGACCGGAAGCCCGCTGTTCTTCACGGTCGGCGAATACACGCCGGGAGACTCGTCGTGGACGTCGTTCCCGGACCTGTGGGACCGCGCGCGCCACATGTTCCTGCCCACGCTCGTGCTCGTCATCGCGTCGGCCGCGTTCTACAGCCGCTACCAGCGCAGCGCGATGCTCGACGTGCTCGGGCAGGACTTCCTGCGTACCGCGCAGGCCAAGGGTTTGACCCGTAGCCGTGCGCTGATCAAGCACGGCCTGCGTACCGCGTTGATTCCACTTACGACGTTCTTCGCCTACAACATCGCGCTGCTGTTCATCGGCTCGTTCTTCGTGGAGATCATTTTCAGCTGGCACGGCATGGGCGAATACCTGGTCAACGCGATCACCACACAGGACATCAATTCGACGGCCGCAACGACGCTGTTCGTCGCGATTCTGGTGCTGCTGGCCGGCATCCTGTCCGACGTCGCATACGCCGCGCTCGATCCACGCGTACGGGTTTCGTAGGCGCGCACCATGGCGACGCCATCGGAGCCGATCGTCCTCGCCGAGGAGGAAAACGTCCTCGGCGAGACCGCACCCACGTCCCGTGGCCGGCTGGTGGTGCGGCGGTTTCTGCGCCGGAAGACGGCGGTCGCCGGCCTGATTGTCGTGGTGTTGCTGTTCTTCGCGGCGTTCGTCGGCCCGTACCTGACGAAATGGTCCTACACCGAGGTCGACGTGAACAACCCGTTCTCGCCGCCGACCACCTCGCACTGGTTTGGCACCAACACGCTTGGCCAGGACGTGTTCGCACAGACCATGCGCGGCCTGCAGAAGTCGTTGCTGATCGGTCTCATCGGCGCGGTGCTCGCCACCGGCGTCGCCGGCATCCTCGGCGCGATCGCCGGATACTTCGGCCGGTACGCCGACCGGGCCGTTGTCGTCCTCATCGACCTGCTGCTGGTGTTGCCGTCCTTCCTCATCGTGGCGGTGCTATCCCCGCTGTTCCGGGGCAAGACGTGGCTCATCTTCGTGGTGCTGCTGGCGGCATTCCAGTGGATGCTGACCGCCCGCGTGGTGCGCGGCCTGACGCAGTCACTGCGCGAGCGGGAGTTCGTGGCATCGGCACGTTTCATGGGCGTACCCGGCTGGAAGATCATCGGACGCCACATCCTGCCGAACATGGCGTCCTTTCTGATCATCGACGCAACGATCAACGTCAGCAGCCTGATCCTCGCCGAAGTGGCACTGTCCTATTTCGGCTTCGGCATCCAGGCGCCGGACGTGTCGCTCGGCTCGCTGATCGGCGAATACACCAACAACGCCGACACGTACCCATGGTTGTTCTGGCTGCCCTCGATGGTGCTAGTCATCCTCGTGCTTGCGGTGAACCTGGTCGGCGACGGAGTGCGTGACGCACTCGATCCGAACGCGCAGATCAGCGGAGGGCCGTGAGGTGCGGACGAACACCGCGCTCGACGAGACCCTGGACCGGGCGGATGACGACCGCGCACCGCTGCTCCAGGT
>DATBFF010000214.1:0-2632 GCA_036558625.1 Mycobacterium sp.
CGCGACCCGGCGCACCGCACAAGCTGGCCCACATCGTGTTCAAGACACCACGAGCAGCCGAGATGGCGGACTGGTATTGCCGCGCCCTGGACGCCGTCGTGGTGTTCGACGACAGCCGGATCACCTTCCTGACCTACGACCACGAACATCACCGCATCGCGCTGATCAAAGTGCCTCGGCTGCTCCGGTTTCCGGGGATGGTGTGGAAACTGCACCGCAAGGTTTACGGCGTCGACCACATCGCGTTCTCCTACCCGGACCTCAAAGCGCTGCTGGCCACCCACCGCCGGCTGGCCGACGCCGGCATCGCACCGGTGTGGTGCATCAACCACGGACCCACCACCTCGATGTACTACGAGGACCCGGACGGCAATCGGATCGAACTCCAGGTCGACAACTTCACCACGAATCAGGAACTGCTGGATTGGCTCGACGGCGGCGAGTTCGACGCCAACCCGATCGGCGTCGAGTTCGATCCCGATGTGCTGCAACGGCTGGTGACTGCCGGCGTCCCGGGACTCACCCGGCGAGGGTCGGCGCCGCCCGAAGGTAGACCCGCCCGAGCCGGAATGCGCACACTGCGCTGGAAAACTCTGTAGGAGCATGTGAAATGCGATTGGCCACCTTCTCACCGGGAACCGGTGAGCCTCGGGCAGGCGCCGTCCTCGGTGACGAGATCGCCGACCTGAGCGCCTGTGACGGCGGTCCCGACTCGATCCTGAGCCTGTTGCAGCGGTCCGATTGGACGACCGCGGCAACATCGCTGCTGGCGCGTGCACCCCGCTATCCGGTCGAGACCGTCGTGTGGCATGCGCCGGTTCTGACACCGTCGTTGTTCATGGCCATCGGGCTCAACGCGCCCGACCACCGACGGGACGTCAACGTCGGTTGGTTGCTGCGCGAACCACGGCTCGTCAGGATCGCCGCGGGCTACCTTCTCGCCCATCCACGTCCGCGGTATCCGTTCTTCTTCGCCAAGGCACCATCGTCGATCGTCGGGCACGGCGCTCCGATCGTGCTGCCCAAAGGCGCCAGACAGGTCGACTGGGAAGGCGAGCTCGCGGTCATCATCGGCACCGGCATCCACGACGTGGGCGAGGACGAGGCCCGCACGGCGATCGCGGGTTACCTGATCGCCAACGATGTGTCGATCCGCGACTGGCAGACCGACAATCCCACCGCGACCGCACTGGCGAAAAGTCACCCCAGCCACGGTCCGCTCGGACCATGGCTGGTGACCGCCGACGAACTCGACCTGCGTACGGCCGAGTTGCGCACCTACCTCAACGGCGAGCAGCGGCAGCGCGGCAGGATCAGCGATCTGTTGCTGTCCCCCGCGCAGGTGGTCAGCCGGCTCAGCCGGTTCTGTGCCCTGCGGCCCGGCGACGTGGTGGCTTGCGGAACGTTCGGTGGCACCGGCTGGCCGGTCGGCCGGTTCCTCCGGCCCGGCGACACGGTACGTATCGAGATCGATGGCATCGGGTCCTTGAGCAATCCCGTTAGCCTGGGCTGATGCCAGCCAAACCGGCCGTCGCCGACCGGCGTCAACTGATCATCGACGCGGCCCGAAAACTCTTCGCGACCCGTCCCTATGACCAGGTCACCACATCGGAGATCGCGAAGAACGCGGGCGTGGCGTACGGGTTGATCGCCCATCACTTCGAGAACAAGCGCGGCCTGTACCTGGCGGTGATGAACGAGATCGCGGCGGAGATCGCGGCGGCACAACTCGCCGCTCCGCCTGCCGATGCCTCGCTCATCGATCAGCTGCGCCATGCGTTACGCAGTCACATCGCCTACATCGACTCGTACTCGGACAGCTTCGTCGCGCTTCTGCGCGGCGCATTGGGGGCCGATCCCGAACACCAGGCCGCGATCGAACGGCTCCGCTGGATAGGGGCTGCACGGATCCTGTTGGCGCTGGGCATCGTTGAGCCTGTCGCTCCGGCGCTGCGGACCGCCATGCGCGGGTGGGTCGGCTACCTTGACGAAATGATGATCGACCGCATCGCGAACCGTGACATCGAAGTCGACGCGCTCGTCGAATTCGCCACCGCTGCCCTGGTCGCCACGCTGCGCACGGCAGCCGACCTCGATCCCGCGATCGTCTACTCCCCCGATGTCGCCGAGGCGCTCGGTTCTTTCCGATGATCGCCGCCGTCATCGTATTTCTCGGCTACACCGGCGTCATGGTGCGCATCGACGAGCGCCTCAAGACCCGCGGCTCCGGGATCATCGCATTCGAACTGGCCGGGACGGCCGAGCGAGCCGAACACATCATGGCCGCATGGGGGCACGACGGACGACGCGATGCGCGGGCCTCGCTACGCCTGGATTTCGGATACATGCTCACCTACGGAATCTTGCTGGCGCTGCTGGTCGATCGGGCGCGTCGCAGGCACGCCCATTCAGCAGCACTGCCATGGCTGGCCGTTCCGGCCGTCGCCGCAGATGCCGTGGAAGGTATCGCGCTGTTGAAAGTACTGCAGCGCAACGACATCGATGCCAATACGCGACGGGCACGCACCGCAGCGCTGATCAAGTTCGGGATCCTCGCCATCGGGCTGGGTTATGCCGCGACCTGGCCACGCAACGGGAAACGTCCTGGCTGACAGGCAGTTTCACCGCGCTA
>DATBFF010000215.1:0-7895 GCA_036558625.1 Mycobacterium sp.
AGCTCTACGGCTCGCTCATTCCGCCAGTGCGTGGGCCGCGTGCCCGTGGCGAACTTCCTCGTGCAGGGACTGCTCGTCCTGTGTCGACAGGTGAGGCTTGATGTCGAAGACGACCTTCTTGATCGTGCCAGTGAACGCGAATGGCTTACGGTCGTCGTAGCTCAGGTCGACCACGCCGCCGTTGTCTCGTCCGATGTCCATTCCGGCGTATCCGGAGAACCGCACCGGCACGGTGCGATCCATGCGTCCGCCGCCCACCGGTTTGTCATTGACGAACAGCGTCACCTGACCGCCCGTAGCTGGCTTCGGTGCGTCCGCCTCGAATTGCAAGCGCACGCGGACCTCGCCCACCGGCAACGGTTCGCTGGCCTGCTGGCGGTAGATGAATACACCCATCATCGAGTACGTGTGCGTGAGCCGATCGTCGTCCACGAAGAGTGAGAACCCGCCCAGGTGGTCGGCCTCGGCCACGATCACGCCCTCGACGCCTTGCGGCGGGACGATCAGGTCGGCGCTGATGGTGTACGAGTGGTTGTAGATGCGTGGGATCATCCCCGGCATGACGTTCTGTACGTCTGGACGGAACTCGAGCTTGGTGACCTCCGGCAGCGGAGGGCTGTAGCCGAAGAAGGCTCCCAGCGGGGCTAGCAGTGGGAGCACCTGGTACTTCTTGGCCTCGGACCAGAACAGGTCGGTCAGCTCCGTGACCTTCTCCGGGTAATCGGCGGCCAGGTCTCTGGCCTGGCTGTAATCGTCGGGCAGGTAGTACAGCTCGACCGGGTCATCGTCGGGGTTCCACACACCGGGGCGGTAGGGCGCGAGGGCGTCCGGCGTGAGGATCCACGGAATGCGGCGGGTTTTGACCGCAAGCCACCAGCCATCCTTGTACATGGCACGATTGCCGACCGTCTCAAAGTATTGCTGGGTGTGCCGCTCGACAGCGTCGGCGTCGGTGAACGAATCGACGAGGCTGAAGCCGTGCATCGGCTGCTGCTTGATGCCGTCAACGTGCGTCGGCGCGGGGATGCCCGCGACGTGAAGCAGCGTGGGTGCGATGTCGGTGACGTGGGTGAACTGCGACCGCATCTGGTTCGTGTCGGTGAATCGCTCCGGCCAGTGGACGACCATGGGGTTGCGGGTACCGCCCAGGTGCGAACCCACCTGCTTGCCCCACTGGAACGGTGTGTTGCCGGCCCACCCCCATGCTGCCGAGTAGTGAGGCGCCACCATCGGGCTTCCCCACGCTTCGGTTCCGCCGTACCGCTCGGCTAGTTGGAGCTGCATCTCGTCCGACAACGGGATTCCGTTCTGCATGGTCAACTCGTTGAAGGAGCCGGTGAGGGTGCCCTCCATGCTGGATCCGTTGTCGCCGAAGATCCAGATGATCAGGGTGTTGTCCAGTTCCCCCAGCTCATCGATGGCGTCGATGACTCGACCGACGTTGTAGTCGGCGTTCTCGACGTAGCCGGCGTAGACCTCCATCTGCCGCGCGTAGAAGACCTTGAGCTTGTCCGGCAAGTCCTCCCACGCCGGGAACGCCTCGTCCCGCGGCGTCAGCTCGGCGTCGGGCGGTATCACGCCCATCTCCTTCTGGCGGGCGAAGACCTGCTCGCGCATCCGATCCCAACCGACGTCGAACTGCCCCCGGTACCTTTCCGCCCACGCCCGCGGCACGTGATGGGGCGCGTGGGCGCAGCCGGTGGAGAAGTAAACGAAAAACGGCTTGTCGGCGTCCTGGGCGCGCGTCCCATGCAGCCACTCAATCGTCGTGTCGGCCATCGCGTCGGGCAGATAGAACGGCTCTCGCTTGTCGTAGAACTCCCGCGGCGTACCGATGATCTTTTGGTTCTCTGCGAGGCAGGTATCCCACTGGCTGGCGCCGCCGCCCAGAATGCCCCAGAAGTAGTCGAAGCCCCAACCGCTCGGCCAACGGTCAAATGGTCCGGCCGGGCCCTGCTGTCCATCCGGGGTCAGGTGCCACTTACCGATCGCCGCGGTGCTGTACCCGTTGTCACGCAAGATCCGCGGCAACGGTGCGCAGTCCCTAGGCAAAAGGGCCGTATAGCCCGGAAAACCATTCGAGAACTCACCGATCGAGCCGAAACCGACCGCATGACTGTTCCGGCCCGTCAGCAGCGATGCCCTCGTTGGAGAACACATCGCGGTGACGTGGAACCGGTCATAACGCAATCCCCGCTCGGCGAGCCGAGTGTAGTTCGGCGTCGCAATCGGACCACCGAAAGTGGACGGGTTGCCGAACCCGGCGTCATCGATGAGCACCAGCAGCACATTCGGCGCGCCCTCCGGCGCCTGAACCGTGTCAATCGTCGCCCAGTCCGGCTCCGATCCGTCCAATGTCCTGTTGACGCGCCCATGGAAGGGCTCACGACGGATCGGGAGTCTCGTGCGGTCCGGCCGTTTCGCCATCTCAACCCTCCGTTGATCAAATGGCCGCCCCGGCTGGTGGGACGAGTCAAGGCAATCCCCGGCGCCCGATCCACGCTACGTGAGGCGCGTGGCGCGGGCGTCCGAATCACCAACAACCGCCACACATAACGCCGGCCGCCGATCTACCGCCGATACGACAACCACTGCCCGATCATCACGAGAGTCCAGTTGCAAGTGGCGATGCCCACAGACGTCTCACGCGCCGCCGACAGTGCCGCGTTGTTCGTCGTGACCGCCTCGGGGCCGAGGAATCGGAACCTCAGACGGACAACCCAATCGCGCTCCCTAGGGGGAATGCACGGTGGTCGACTCAGAACGATGGCGGCCCGACGCCTCTACGTTGTTCGCAGGGAGTCGATGATGGCCGCGGCCCGGGGAATTCATAATCCTGCGGTAGAAGGTGCCCCTGTGACTGTTGAGATCGAACCCTTCCGCAGACCAGCTGGGTCGGCGGGCTGCGTGACTAACCCCCGATCCACCGATCGGCTGCGATGATGCGGCGTGCGAGAACCTCTGCTGGTGGTGCTCGCCGACGCGCGGCTGACCGCCCGACGTGACTGTCGGGTTTCTCCTGTCCCCGGTTGTGCCATCGCTGACGGTGGTCAATCGGTGGTGGTTGTGGCTGGTTCGTGGTCGTGGGCGAACAGCGCGGTCCATGCCTGTTGCCATGGCCAGGATGCCGGTAGGTGCAGCTGTACTTGTCGGGCCAAGCGGGCGTCACGGACCAGCCGGCTGGTCCCGCGCGGTGAGGCCGCCACTCCTTGGCGCAGCCGCTTCGCGACGATCACCGGCGCCGAGGTCGAGGTGCTCACGGTCGCCAGCAGTCCATTGAGTCCCCGGACCGCGCAGTCGCCGAACCCCGCGCTGTGCTTGGCATAGCCGTAAACCTGCACGATCGTGTCGTCGACGTCGACCGGCACAACACCATCGGCGTCCAGCAGCGGGCTACTCGCGGCCAGGCCGGACAGGAACCCTCCCCCGTGCGACAGGCGTTGATCGCCGGCGTGATCGACGAGTTCACCCTCGACATCGCGTCCGTCCCGCTCGGTTCGGGTAAGCGCATCTTCGACGGAATTGAGTCCTTCGGCTTCGAACCGCCGAGCCTTTACTCGCCGCTGACCACCCACATCCGCTATCGCCGCGTCAGCCGACTTTGCGGCCGCCACCCCCTGCGCCATTCGAAAGACCCTGTGGTCTCTTTTCGACTCGCACGTCGACATCTGCCATAACGCGAGTAGCGCGCGATCGTGCCGAGAGGTCGGACGTTGTCCGGTGCGATCACATAGGTGGGTTGACGGACGTAGACGCGGCGGGCGCAGAGGTCGATCCTCGATAGCCTCCGTGCAACTGGCTGCCCTGCGTCGCCGGCCAGGACGCGGCCTGTTCCATACCGCTAGCTGACAGAGTTGCCGTGTCCGTCCTTGTGTCGGCCTAATGCGTTCATGAGCTTGCGCCAGCCCGTTGCGATCTGCTGCCCCTTCCAAGCCTGCGCCTCGGCGATACCAGCCGCCGAACGTCACCGGCCGCCGTGGCGTCTGGGACGCCGAGAGCGCACGGCGCTTCGCGGCTTACCTTCCACGAGACCCGTACGCGACCGCTTGGCTCGTGGACCTTGACGCACGCTTGATCCACGTCCGTCGGCAGCTCGCGATGGTCAATGGTGGAGGGCTTATCGAGCAGGCGCCAAAGGGCACGAGCCGCCGAACGGTTCCGATCGGAAGCGTGCTCGTCGAGATTCTGGCGAAGGCGCGATCGAACGGCGACACGAGCGCAACGAGTGCGGGCAGCGTCACACCTGTCCACCCCTCGACGCTGACCCACGCATGGCCCGTGCGCGCGAGGCCGCCGGCGTGGCGGTGATCGCATTGCACGACGCCCGCCACACGATGGCGACCATCGCGGCCGTTTCCGGTGTGGACATCAAGACTGTGCAAGCTCGTGGCGGCTGGGCAGACGCGAAAATCCTGACCGGGACACACCTGCACGTCGTCACGAGCGCCGGCCGGGCCGCGGCGGATGCCATCGAGCTCGCGATTCTGCTGGCTAAGTCGCCGCATCGAGTCTCGGCAGCGCGGCGTCATGTGACGTCCGACCGCCATCGAGCGTGTAACCGCTTTGTGAGACGCCCGCCACGCTCGCCGAGGCCTGTTTGGTACCCGAGGGTACCCGGCGGGCCTCTCTCGTGCGCTCAGCGTCGATTGCGGCATACCCGCGCATGCCCGGCCGTCCGCGAGGCACACTCGCCGCGTGGATCCGGAAACGTACCGCGTGGACATGGCGTTTGAAGTCCTGACCGAGCGCCGCGACCCCGCCGCCATCGCGGAGATAGCCGCCCGGCTCGCCGCGATGCTGCCCGGCTCGCGCTCGCTGCGTGTCGAGGGACCTCGCGCGATGCCCGATGGGCTGGCGCACATCGCCGCGACCGTGCGCGCCCGAGGCCCGGCGCAGGCGTTGCGCGATGTGTCCCGCACCGTCGAATTGATCGCCGCCGAGCGGGGCACCCTCGACGAGGTAGGTCCGATGCGTCGCACGGTTGTCGAGTACATCGACGCGTAGTCGATCAAGGTGCAGTTAACCGAGGTTTTGGGTACAGATGGCCGGGGGTTTTGGTTCTGCCGGTCACGCGCGCCGGCATTGTCGTGCACGCCGGTCGTCGCGCGTACTGGTCTGAATTGACGTCAGCGGAGTCCGTTGCACCGATATCTCCGTGCCTAGTCATGCGGCTAAACACATTCGGATCATAGGAAGGTTCTCAGTCAGGTGTCCGTACTTCGGGTTCGCAAGTCGGTGACGACGACGCAGCAAGACTGTCGACGACGCCCGAAAACTGGACGGTAGCGACGCGGCGGAACTGTTCAACATTCGAGCGGCGTCGACAAAGACGCCTGATCGCGCCGTCGTCGTTGTGTGTCAGCCTGTCAGCGGGACTTTCCCGGGGTGCTGTTGCATAGTCCGGCGTCGGACGTGGTCAACCCTGTGGAGTCTGCCCTTCAGATCGCCGATGCCAGCTCCGTGAACGCCACGACGAGTCGCAGCTGGTGCGGACTCTCGATGGCGGTTCAAGTGTCCGAGGCGAACGTTCTGCACGAAGGCAAGCCCGCTGATAACGATCTGAGCGGCACGGTCGGTTCGTAGTCCGCGCATCAGTCGCAGCCGGTGTTTGAGCCGGCCGTGGTCGGCCTCGATGCGATTGTTCGCGTAGCGTTCGACGTGATGCCAGGCTGCTGGGACCGGCTCGTCAAGGACCCGCGGACATACGGGTGCGGCATCGGTGACCACCTCGGTCGGCGTCACCTTCAACGTGCTCAGCGCACGGCGGAAGAACTGGCGTGCCGCCTCGCCGTCGCGGCGCTTGGACATGAGTACGTCGATGACCTGCCCATGCTGGTCGATCGCCCGGTACACATAACGCCACATACCCTTGACCTTGACGTAGGTCTGATCGACGAACCACCGATCACGGGCGAGTGCCGGCAGGGCCGGGGCCGCCCCCGACCAGCAGCGGCGTGAACCGCTGGACCCAGCGGTAGACAGTGATCTGGTCGACCTCGATGCCACGTTCGGCCAGCAACTCTTCCACGTCGCGGTAGGCCAGGCCGTAACGCAGATACCAGCGCGCAGCCGCCGTGATCACCTCGGCCGGGAACCGGAAACCCGCGAACGCCGACCGCGACACCGGCAACACACACCGGCGAATTGACAGGCTCACGGCTCCCATCACCCTGCCTGATCCACAATCGATAAACGCAACAGCACCAGCGCAGATGTGGAAACGTCATGAGGGCGGCGTAGGCGGCGATCAGGATCACAGTCGTCGCGGTCGCTCGCCGGCTCACGGCGATTCGCGTCCGCGTTCGGCGCATTCGCCGGTTGTTGGCGACGGCGACCGGGTGGCGGCGAAAGGTGATCTCTTCGAATGCGAACACGAGCTTCACGCACAGCCAGGCGCCTGTGAGGATGAGCGCCAGGACGAGGATGTGGCGGACGTCGTCGACTACCGTTCGCGGCAGGTCCGCCAGCGGTAAGGCCACCAGCAGGGCAACGACGAGGATCACGGCAGTCCAGGGCCGGTGATGCACGCGGTGCACGGTGGTCAGTGTGGCCTTGCGACGTCCCCGCGCCGAGTGACGAGTGATGACGCCGGATACCCAGCCGGCGATCGCGGCAGCGACGGCCGCCGCGAGGAGAACGACCGCGGGACGCATCAGCCCGCCTCGCCGCGGAGTCGTTCGTGCACCATGCGGACCGCGACCGCTCCGTCGCCGACGGCGGAGGCGACCCGTTTGACCGATCCGGCCCGTACGTCGCCGGCCGCGAAGACGCCGGTCCGGCTCGATTCGAGAAGCAACGTCCCGCTGCCAGTCGACGGCGATTCGACGTCGGTTCCGGTGTGTACGAATCCGTGTTCGTCGAGGGCGACGCTGTGGGCGAGCCACCGTGTGCCCGGGGCGGCGCCGATGAACACGAACATCGACCGAGCGTCGATTCGGCAACGGTCGCCGGTCTGATTGTTCTCGACGAGGACCGCGTCGAGGCGGCGATCGCCGATGAGTTCCTGCGCTTCGGTGTGGGTGAGCACGGTCACGCCGGGATGATTCGCGAGCTGGTCGACGAGGTAACGTGACATGTCCTGACCGATGTCGCCGCTGCGTACCAGAAGCGTGACGTGTGCCGCGTGCCGGGCGAGGAACAGCGCGGCCTGTCCGGCCGAGTTCCCGCCACCGATGACCGCGATCGGATCCCCGGCGCACAGACGCGCTTCGATCTGGGTCGCCGCGTAGTAGACGCTGACACCTTCAAGCCGGCCAAGCCCCTCGATGTCCGGCTTGCGGTATTGCGCGCCGGTGGCGACGAGTACGGTTCGGGCGCGGATCTGGCTGCCGTCATCGAGGGCAACGGCGTGATAGCCGGCGTCATCGGTGAGTGCGACCGCGGCGGCCGGAACACTGACGAGCGCACCGAATTTCGCGGCTTGGATCGACGCTCGCTCGGCGAGTTCCGCGCCCGTCAGTCCGGCCGGGAAACCGAGATAATTTTCGATCAGCGGCGATGTCCCGGCTTGACCGCCGGTGGCGATCGCCTCGACGGCAACGGTGTGCAGGCCCTCCGACGCGCCATAGACGCAGGCGGCGAGTCCGGCCGGACCGGCTCCGACCACGAGCAGATCGCAAACATCGGGCGCGTCGAGTGGTGGAGGCAGCCCGACGAGTCGGGCCAGATGTGCGTTGGTCGGGTTGCGAAGCACGTTTTCGTCCCGCCAGATCACGACCGGCGTTTCCGCGGCGGCAACACCGATCGCGGTGAGCAACGCCTCGGCGTCGTCGTCGGTGTCGAGGTCGATCCAACGATGCGGGAGTCGGTTGCGGGCGGCGAAGTCGCGTAACCGTCGGGTGTCCGGTGAGTAACGCGATCCGATGATACGGAATCCGGTGCCGAGCCCGATCAGC
>DATBFF010000216.1:0-13545 GCA_036558625.1 Mycobacterium sp.
AATGGTGCACGGCGGCGGGGGCTCGTTCGTCGGCATCTCGTCGATCGCTGCCAGCAACACCCATCGCTGGTTCGGCGCCTACGGGCCGACGAAGTCTGCGATAGACCACATGATGAAGGTTGCCGCCGACGAACTCGGCGCGTCGTGGGTGCGGGTCAACGGAATTCGCCCCGGGCTGATCGACACCGATCTTGTGGCCGCGATCATGCAAACCCCCGGTGTCAAGGAGGACTACCGGATCAACACACCGCTGCCGCGGGTCGGCCAGGTCGAAGACGTCGCGATGCTGGCGCTGTTTCTGCTCAGCGACGCGGCGAGCTGGATCACCGGGCAGGTCATCAACGTCGACGGCGGCCAATGCTTGCGGCGGGGACCCGACTTCACCGCGATGCTGGAACCGGCGTTCGGCCCCGACGGGTTGCGCGGCGTCGTCAACTAGACGCGCAGGAGTCAATGTGGATCTGGCCGTTGAGATTTCGCGCGGAGTAGCGGTTCTGACGCTCAATCGGCCGGACCGGCAGAACGCCTACACCGCCGAAATGGGCCGGCTACTCGGCGAGGCCTACCGACACTGCGACGCCAACGACCGTGTGCGTGCAATAGTGCTCACCGGTGCGGGGACGGCGTTTTGCGTCGGTGCCGATATGGGCCTCGATGACCCATTCGCCGCGCCCGGCGTGGACGGCTTCACGGCGTCGCCGATCCAGCCGGCGGCATTCGAACTTCGCAAACCCGTCATCGCTGCGGTGAACGGGCACGCCATAGGCATCGGATTGACAATCGCGCTGCAGGCCGACATCCGGATCGTCGCGGAGGACGCGAAGTGCGGTGTGGTACAGGTGCGTCGCGGAGTCATCCCAGACTGTGTGGCGCATTGGACCATCGCGCATCTCGCGGGCCTGACGACCGCCGCCGACATCCTTCTGACGGGCCGCACGTTCCTGGGCGCGGAAGCGCCGCGGCTGGGAGTTGCGACGACTGCCCTGCCTGTAAGTCAAGTCCTGCCGCACGCGATGGAAGTCGCTCGCGACATCGCCGAGAACGTTGCGCCGATGTCGGCCGCGCTTTGCAAGCGGTTGCTCTGGGATACCGCCGCCAAGGGCTACACGCCGCAGCAGGTGGCGCTGCTGGAAACGCAGCTGCACCATCGCGTGATGGGCAGCAGCGACGCCCGCGAAGGGGTAGCGGCGTTTGTGCAGCGACGGACCCCGCAATGGTCGTCATCGGTGGCCGCCGAGTGGACCGAACTGCCAGACCCTTAGCGGACTTGGTCCTTGGACGCGATACCGGCCGGAGCGCTGGCGATCGCCCGGTAGATCGCATCGGCCAGCCCACGTGCGCTCTCCTCGGTCAGCTCCAAACCGACGCGCGCTGAGGGTCCGAGTTCGGTGTTGAGCAGGTCGACGTTCACGGTGTGCCCGTACGGCGCATGCACGGGGTGGTCGACGTACACGGTCGCCTCGGTTGCGTCGAACCAGCCGGTCGCACCCTTACCGCTGCCGTCCACCGCGATCTTTTCGGTCAGATATGTGCACATCGCTCAGGCCGCCAGGTGCTTGGCGAAGAAGCCGTCGATCCGGCGCCAGCCGTCGAGCGCCGCGTCCACGCGGTAGGCCGGCCGGTCGACCGAGAAGAACGAATGCCCCGCCCCGTCATACGAGTGGAATTCGTGTTCCTTGCCGTGTCTGGTCAGCTCGGCGTCCAGCGTTGCCACCGACTCCGGTGACGGGTAGATGTCGTCGTTGCCGAAGAGCCCGAGCAGCGGACAGCTCAAGTTCGCCAGAACGTCGACGATGGGCTTCATCGTCTTGCGCATGCCTTCGGGAGCGTCTTCGACGACGAACGCGCCGTAGCAGTCCACCGCGGCGTCGATGTCCAGCGAGCATGCGGCGAGGACGGCGTGCCGCCCGCCGGAGCAGTGCCCGATCACGCCGAACTTGTTGTTGGCGCCGTCAAGGCCGCGCAGGGTCTCGATCGCGCCGGCGACGTCACCAATCAGCCGTTCGTCGGGCACGCCGCCGGCGGCGCGCGTCGTGGCTGCCGCGTCGTCTGGGTCTGCGCCCGGCGCTTCGCGCCAGTACAGGTTCGGACACAGCGTGTTGTAGCCCGCAACGGCCAGGCGGCGAACGAATTCCTTTGTCTCCCTGTCGTATCCAGGCATGTGATGAATCCACACGATGCCGCCTCGCGAGCCGGAAGCCAGCCGCACGGCTTGGTACGCCTCAACGGTGTCACCCTGGTGTCCGATGATCATCACGGTCTCGGCGCGAATGGCATCGGGGCTGAACGTCGTCATGGGTGTCCTTTCGTCGAGACCGTATCGCTAGTGTTTGCCGGATGAGCGATTACGACGCCATCATGCTCGAGCAGTCTGGTCCCGTCACCCGCATCACGTTGAACCGGCCCGACGCTGCCAACGCGATGAACGACGCGATGACCGCCGAGCTCGCCGACGCCGCCAAGCGCTGCGACGACGCGGCGACGAAGGTCGTCGTGCTGACCGGGGCCGGGCGGTTCTTCAGCGCCGGCGGCGACCTGCGGGGAATGGCGTCGTCGACGACGGCCGGCCAGTACGTCAAGGGCATCGCCGACGACCTGCATCGCGCGATCTCGACGTTCGCGCGGATGGACGCGGTGCTGATCACCGCCGTCAACGGCGTGGCGGCCGGAGCCGGGTTCAGCCTGGCGATGACGGGCGACCTGGTGATCGCGGCGCAGAAGGCGGCGTTCACGATGGCGTACACCGCCGCGGGACTGAGCCCCGACGGCAGCTCCTCGTTCTACCTGCCAAGGCTCGTCGGCGTGCGCAGGGCGCAGGAACTGATGTTGACCAACCGCACGCTGTCCGCCCGCGAGGCGCTGCAGTGGGGTCTGGTGACCGATGTTGTCGACGACGACGCGCTGCCGAGTCGGGTGGATCAACTTTCGCAGCAGATCGCAAGTGGGGCAAGGCAATCAGGATCGGCGGTGAAGAAGTTGCTGTTGTCGTCGTTCGACAATGGGCTCGAGGAGCAGATGGACTCCGAGGCCCGGCTCATCGTCGATTGCGCCGATTCCACCGACGGCACCGAGGGCATCAACGCGTTCCTCGAGAAGCGGCGGCCCAAGTTCGCGTGATGCGTCGTTGTTACTCTTTCGCGGTGCGACGCGGAGTTCTCGGCACGGCTTCGGCCGTGCTCGTCGTCGCCGGCTGGTGTTCGGTCGTCACCGCGACGGGCGTGTCGGCGGCGCCGAACGTCGCAGGCAAGGCCGTCTTCCTGGATCCTGGGCACAGCGGAGTTAACGACTCGTCGATCACCGCGCAGGTCACCAACGGCCGTGGCGGCACGAAGAACTGCGAAACCACCGGTACCGCGACCAGCGACGGCTATCCCGAGCACGCCCTCACATGGGACGTCGTGCAACGGGTGCGTGCCGAACTGACCGGGCTGGGCGTGCGGGTGGAACTCTCCCGCGGAGACGACAGCACGGTGGGTCCGTGCATCGACAAGCGCGCGGCAGCGGCAAACAGTATGCGCCCGGACGCGATTGTCAGCATTCACGCCGACGGCGGGCCTGCGGGGGGTCACGGCTTTCACGTGAACTACTCCCTGCCGCCGCTCAACGACGTGCAGGCCGGCCCCGCGGTGGAGTTGGCGAAAACGATGCGCGACGCACTCGAAGCGGCGGGTCTCGAGCCCTCGACCTACATCGGTTCGGGTGGTCTGTACGGGCGCGCGGATCTCGCCGGACTGAATCTCGCGCAATACCCGGCGATTCTCGTCGAACTGGGCAACATGCGAAACAGCGACGAGGCCGCGCAAATGGAAAGCGCGGGTGGGCGGGCGCGGTACGCCGACGCGGTCACTGACGGGATCGTCGCCTACCTCGGCGGTCGTTGACAGCGGCTTCGCCGTACCGCATGGTCGAGTCTTGCCCAGACACGCAGCACCCCAGGACAACCCGGCCGGGCTCAGGCGGACCAAGAACGTCTGGGTACTCGCCGGCGTGGTGGCTCTGTTGGTCGTGATCGCCGGTGTCGCAGGAGGGGTCGTGCTCAGACGTCACCAGGTATCGCACCCGCCGGCATCGGCGCGAGCACCCACTCAAGTGGCGAAACCCACGAGCGGCCCGGTCCCGGCGTCGACGCCACCCGACCCGGCGGTCGATCCGTTGCGTGCCGCGTTCGCAGACCTCGAGAAGAGCATCGACGCGAGGCTCGGCGTGGTGGTCGTCGGCGTGGGTGCGGGGAAAACGACTGTGACACTGGGCGATTGGGACAGCGGACCGGCGTGGTCGACGATCAAGGTGCCGCTGGCGATCGCTGCGCTTCGGCACGACAATTCCAGCGAACCGACCGACGCGATGATCGCCGCGATCACCCAATCCGACAATGATGCGGCCGAAAAGGTCTGGGAGAGCCTCGGTGACCCGGTCACGGCGGCGGGCATGGTGCAAGACGTGCTGAGACAGTACGGCGATCCGACGACCGTCCAGTCCCAACGCGTGCGGCCCCCGTTCTCGGCTTTCGGGCAGACCGATTGGTCGCTCACGCATCAGGCGACGTTTCTCGCGAACGCGGTGTGCGACGGGACAAACGAACCGATCCTCACGCTGATGGGCCAGGTCGAACCTGCTCAGCAATGGGGTCTCGGCATCTTGTCCGACACAAGGATCAAAGGAGGCTGGGGCCCTTACCCGGAAGGCAACTATCTGGTCCGCCAGATGGGCGTCATCTCCGGGGCCACCGGCAAGATCGTCGTTGCGATGGCGGCGCAACCGGCATCCGGGTCGTTCGCCGACGGCACGTACGACCTGAACAAGACGGCGAAGTGGCTGAACGAGCACATCGACGCGTTGCCGTCGGGCAACTGCGGTTAATAGAGATAGGCCACGGCCTTAAGGCCGTCGATGCCAGGGTCTGCTGAAGCTGAATCTGTCGAAAGTCAGTCCGGGTGGAGTTTGCCTATCCTGGTTTCGTCGTTTGCGGTGCCCCGAGATGAGGTTGGCATGCGAGAAGGCCGCGCGGGCCGACGCCAAGGCAGTGCCCGAACGCGGTGGCGGGCCACGGCCAGCCTCTTGTGCTCGGCGTTGCTCGTCGCGGGCTGCGGGCGCACGGTTATCCAGGGGCAAGCCCGATCCATGCTCTACGACCCGTTCCGGGTCGCCGGACTTCCCGTCAGTCAGAGCCCAAGCGGCTTGCGGCCCAATGCACCCGGCCCTCGCGGAAGCGTCGCGAACACGGACAACGGTGCGATCGATCGACTGGCGCTGTCGGCGATCAATGACATCGAGGATTTCTGGGGACAGAACTATTCCGAGTCGCTGCACGGCACCTTCCGTCCGGTGTCGGGAGTGGTGTCCTACGACTCGACAGATCGCGATAGTCCTTCGGTATGCGGCAACGCAACCTATGGGGAAACCAACGCCTTCTATTGCTTCAACGAGAACAAGATGGCCTGGGACCGTGGGAAGCTCATGCCCGTCGTGAAGAAGAATTTCGGCGAGATGGGTGTGGTCGGGGTACTCGCGCACGAATACGGGCACGCAGTCCAGTCGATGTCGAAGCTGATCGACCCCGATACGACGCCCGTGGTGGTGGGTGAGCAGCAGGCCGACTGTCTCGCCGGCGTCTATCTGCGGTGGGTCGCCGAGGAGGATTCACCGCGATTCACGTTGAGCACCGGGGACGGTCTCAATCACGTGCTGGCCGGCTTGATCGCGTCCCGGGATCCCACTTTGACGCCGCTGGACGCCCGAATGCTCGAACAGGGTCACGGCACAGCTCTGGACCGGGTGGGTGCCTTCCAGATCGGCTTCGACGAAGGGACCGAAGCCTGTACGCGCATCGACATGTCCGAGATCAACGAACGCCGCGGCGATCTGCCGATGTCGTTGCAGTTCGACCAATCAGGCAATATGCAGACCGGCGAGGTGCGCATAGACAGCGACACGTTGTCGACGTTGATGGAGATACTGAGTCAAGTGTTCTCACCTGCCAACCCACCGCTTCTGAGCACCGAGCGCGCCGACTGCGCCGGCGCCACACCAAGCAAGCCGGCGTCCTACTGTCCCGCCACCAACACGATCAACGTGAACCTCCCAGCGCTGCAACAGATGGGCGCCGCGGCAGACTTGGCGGACAACTCCTTGATCACGGGCGACAACACCGCACTGTCGGTTGTCATCTCGAGATACGCACTGGCCGTGCAGCATGAGCGCGGGGTAGCGCTGACGTCGGCGACGACCGCGTTGCGAACCGCTTGCCTGACAGGGGTCGCGCAACGCAAGATGGCCGACCCGATCAAGGTCTCCTCTGGCAAGGTATTGCAGCTCGCCGCCGGTGACATCGACGAAGCCGTGACCGGACTGCTGGCCAACGGCCTGGTCGCCAGCGATGTAGACGGACAGCCGGCACCCGCCGGGTTCACCAGGATCGTCGCGTTCCGACTCGGCCTGCAGGGCGAGGCCGGCCAGTGTTTTCAGCGATTCTCATGACCGCCGACAATGAGATGACATGACCGGCCCGCAGGACCCGACTCGACGGTGGCGGCCGCCGCCGCAACGCCCAGTGCCGCCCCGGATCAACCATCCGCCACCCCCGCCACGCCGGCCGCCGTACCAGCTGCCGCCGCAGGCGAATCCGTATCAGGGCGGCCGATACGTGTCCTACCCGCCGCCGTGGCCCTCGTATCCACCCGCTTACCGCCCGCCGGCCCCACCTCCCGAGCCCTACGGCGTCCCGCGGCCGCAGCGGCAGCCGCCGACGAGCGCCGTTGCGCACCAGCCCAAGACGAGTCGCGCGGCGCTGATTGCGCTGACATTGGTCGTCGCTTTGGCCGCAGCTGTCGTCATCGCCGTGGGGTTGTCGAAGCTCGACCTGTTTGGCGGCAGGCATCTCGACGTCCGGAAGACCGAGGCCGCCGTTCGGCAGATACTGACCAACCCGACATACGGCTACGGCGTAGAGAACGTCGGCAACATCAGCTGTAACGACGGGGAAAACCCGTCGGTCCGCAAGGGTGGAACGTTCACCTGCGTTGTCGCCGTCAACGGCACCAAACGCCATGTGACGGTGCTGATCACCGATGACAACGGAACGTACGAAGTCGACCGTCCCCGGTGAAGACGGCTCAAGCGCGGGTTACCGGACGTAAATCCATGTCCACGTTTGCAGCTTCTGATCCCATACCGGCTTGAGGTCCAGCGCCACCGCCCATGGAGGAGCCGGCGGCGGTGGGGGCGCCCACACCGGGGCCCACGCTTGCGCGTATGTCGGCGCCGGCTGATACCAGGCGGGTACCGGTGGCGGCGGATCACACGTCCTCGTGGCCGGATTCCAGGTCCGCCCGTCGCACTCCGCCGAACTCACTGCCGGTGTAGCGATTGTCACGATCGCCAGCGGGGCCAACGCCACTGCGATGCCTGCGGTCAGACGACGACACGTCCTCATCGCAACCTCCCTCGGAGTCGCCGTCAGTTTATGCCCCGCGGTAATTGTCATTTCTCAATTCGCCGATACGCGGGCACTTCATGGGACACAATGCGCAGTGGTCCGCATTTTCGAAATGTTTATGCGAACGCGATAAAGCCATGGGGGTGTCAGGGGGCTTAGTTCCCCGTCGGCGGGTTGAAATGGTGATATCCATATAGCGACCGCTGGCTGCAGGGAGTGAACGAGATGGGTGCAGGACGTCATATATGTCGAGTCGGTGCGTTGGCCGTCGCGTTGGGAGTGGGTGCTGCGGTGGCGACCGGGTCTGGCCTCGCCGCTGCGGAGACACCCGGATCGGATTCGTCTTCGTCCGGGATCGGGGCACCCCCGGGGGCGGCGTCCTCGGATACGTCCACCACCGATGCGTCACGCTCGAAGAAGACCACCAGCCTCACCGTGCCGGGTTCGGCCAAGTCCACCGACGAGTCGTCGCCAGACCTCACATCGTCGAAGAGCGGCGTGCTCGTGAGCACGGGTGGCGCTGCGCCCAAGCCGAAGACCAAGCTCATTCGGCCGAGGTCGACCCTGCGGCTACCGGATGTCGACCTGGAGAAAAAGCACACCGCCCCCAATCTCGCAGACGCCGAAACAACGCTTGCACCACCGACTTCGGCGGCTCAGAACCGGCGATCACGCCATACCGACGAGACGCGGCCGCGAACAGTGCGTTCGCCGAAGTCGTCGAGCGCATCGTCGGTAGCATCTGCCGCCCCGACGCTCAAGGTAAGTGCCCTCACCGACGCGATCGGCACGCGTGATCAGTCCGCCGTCGCGCAGCCGACGGTGCTCGCCGCGACGCTGACGTCGTCGGCACCGCCGGGGGAGTCGGCCGCGCTCGCGACACCGCAGACAGCGGCGCCGGAGGGGGCTACGACTACCGCCGCCACCAGGATCTTGCCCCGTTCCTTGGCGACGGTGCTTGCAGCGTTCGGCCTCGGATCGGTGGCCACCGGCACTCCAGCGGCTCCAGTTCAGACCCCCCTGTGGGGGTTGTTCGCTTGGGCGCGAAGGGAGTTCGAGCAGGGCATCTCGGACTTGCTCAAGTCGGCGGGATCCGGGAACTCCCCGGTCGCCACGGAGTCAGTCGACCTCACGGCGAGCAACGCCGCGGCACCGGACATGTTCGCCGCCGCGGCCGCTGCTGCAGCTGCGCCGGGCTCCCCGGTGCCGGGCCAACAGATCAGCGCGTCGACGAGCTTCGTCAATTGGGTGACCGGTAATTACCCGGTGAACAACACATTGGACCGGTTTGGCATTTCAGGCACCGATGTCGGGATCATGTGGGACAACGGCATCGAGGACAACCCGAACACCCTGGTGAACGAACATCAGGTGCTGATCGCTTTCGGCGACACGTTCGGCAACCGCAGCCTTCCCGATCAACAGTGGCGGAGCAATACGCTGCTGCGCAGCTCCGATACCAACCTCACCGACGGACTTTCGGTGCCGAACGGCCAGGTTGGAAATATCTTCAGCGGCTCACCGCTGGCGACGACGAATTTCGCGAAACAGATCATCCCCGACCCCGGATACGGACCGGCGGTGACGATCATTCCGACTGCGGGCATCTCCGTGCCCACACCCGGAACCCCCTATGGGGCAACGCAGTACGTCGACTTCATGGCCGTCCAGCAGTGGGGAAACGCCGGCCATTGGAAAACGAGTTACTCGGCGATCGCGTACTCCACCGACAACGGCCAGAATTGGAAGGTGGACCCGTCGACCGTTCGCCGCAACCAGTGGTGGACTGGAAATCAGCATTTCCAGCAAGGGGCATTCGTCCGCCCCGGCGACGGTTACGTCTACGAGTACGGCACGCCCAACGGCCGGGGGGGATCCGCGTATGTGGCGCGCGTTCCGGAGGCCGATGTCCTGGATCTGACCAAGTACGAGTACTACAGCGCCGGCTCGCGGGGTTTCTTCGGCATGGGGGCCACGCCAGCGGGATGGATCGCGAACAACCCGGGCGCCGCCTCCGCGATCATGCCTCCGGGCGGGCGCTGGGGCACATTCGGCGTGGGCCGCACTGTGAGTGAAATGTCGGTTCAGTACAACGAATACCTCAACAAGTACGTTGCGCTGTACTGCGACCAGTTCAACAACGTCGTGATGCGCACGGCCGACTCACCGCAGGGAACGTGGTCGGCTGCAGAGGTTTTGATCCGCCAGCAGCCTGGCGGGATCTACGCGCCGATGATGCATCCGTGGTCACCGTCGACGTTGGATGCCGGCCCCGACTTGTACTGGAATCTGTCACTGTGGTCCGAATACAACGTGATGCTGATGCGCACTGACCTGACCAAGGTGTAGCCGGTGCGTGGCTGGGTGATCTCAGCCTCCGCGGTGTGCGTGGCGCTGCTCGCTCTGCCGGGGTCGGCCTCCGCTGACCCCGTTGTGCCACAAGCAGATACACCGTGCTTGGCTGAATTCGCGGATGCGATGACCTGGCTCCCCGATGCAAAAGCTCCGTTGGTGTGTGTCGCTGGGGCAGCCGGTTACGAATGGAAGACGGTAGCCGAGCCCGCTTCTGCGAGTGACCGGTGGTTGAGTTACGGGCCTCCGATGAAGCTACACGGTCAGGGATTGCGCAACCCGAACATTATGTCGGGTGACTGGACCGCCACACCCCAGAGAACCGACAGCCGCTGCCGCGCTGAGCAACTCGCCGTCGTCAGGGCCGGGGAGGTCGGGCCGCCGATGGTACGCGAGGGCGCGACGGGCCAGCCCTTGTCGCTGCAGGTGGTGCCGAACCTGTTTTCGATAACGATGAGCGGTTACTGCCTGTGGACCAAAGTGAGCTCGTAAACCGCCGTGAGGTTTGAGTAACCCGGCCGAAACACGAAACATCCCGGAAACACGACTGCCGCACGGCTGAAACGCACCACAGCCATCCTCATCGGGACCGTCAGAAGGAGCTCGTCAAAGGAGCCGACGTGCAATCGATCGATCCTGCCGCTACCGCCTGGCTGTTGGCGAGCACGGCATTGGTCCTTCTCATGACCCCTGGCCTGGCCATTTTCTATGGTGGCATGGTCCGCACCACCGGCGTGCTCAACATGATCATGATGAGTTTCATCTCGATTCCACTGGTCACGGCGGCTTGGCTGCTGGTCGGTTACACGCTCGCGTTCTCCGCTGACGGCGGTGGTGGGCTCGTCGGCAACCTCTCGCACATCGGGATGGTCGGCATCGACCCGGGCACGGCCCACGGGAAAGTGCCGGAACTGTTGTTCGCCACATTCCAGCTGGGCTTCGCGATCGTCACCGCCGCATTGGTCAGCGGCGCGATCGCCGACCGCGCCAAGTTCGCGGCCTGGATGCTGTTCGTGCCGCTGTGGGCGGTCGCGGTGTATGCCGTCGTCGCGCATTGGGTGTGGGGTCCCGGCGGTTGGCTGGTCAACCTGGGGGTGCTGGACTATGCAGGTGGTCTGGTTGTCGAAATCGTTTCCGGCGCTTCTGCTTTGGCTCTCGCTGTAGTGCTTGGCCCGCGCATCGGCTTCAAGAAGGACGCGATGCGCCCGCATAACTTGCCGTTCGTGTTGCTCGGTGTCGGGTTGCTGTGGTTCGGTTGGTTCGGCTTCAACGCCGGCTCTGCGCTGGCCGCCAACGGAACAGCCGCAGCGGTCTTCCTCAACACGTTGGTCGCCGGTTGTCTGGGCATGTTGGGCTGGTTGTCGGTGGAGCGGGTTCGCGATGGCAGACCGACGACGTTCGGTGCTGCCTCTGGTGTGGTTGCCGGCTTGGTGGCAATCACCCCGTCATGCGGGACCGTGAACACACTCGGCGCCGCCGCCGTCGGGCTGGCGGCGGGGATCGTCTGCTCGTTCGCAGTCGGAGCGAAGTTCAGGTTCGGCTACGACGACTCGCTGGACGTGGTCGGTGTGCACTTCGTCGGCGGGCTCGTCGGGGTGTTGCTGATCGGCTTCCTGGCGACGGCGGTGATGACGGCCGGGCCGGTGGGCTTGTTCTATCACGGCGGATTCGTGTTGCTGGGCAAGCAGGCGTTGGCTGCCGCCGTCGTCGGGCTGTACGCGTTCGTGGTGTCCTACGCGCTGGCGAAGATGATCGATCTTCTCGTTGGCTTCCGGGTCAGCGCCGAGGACGAGAAGACCGGCGTCGACTTCACCCAGCACGCAGAGACCGCCTACGCCGAGGGTGTGCACGGCTATCAGCCGTCACGCCGTCCCGCGTCATTCGGAATGTTTGGCGATGCACCACGTCGCGAGGCCGCCGAGGAGGCCTAAGGCCGTAAACCGGGCATCAGCCGCCCGGGGACATGATGCCTTTCGCCGCGACCAGATTGTCGATCGCTTTGCTGACGTAAGACTGCATCTGGTTGTAGTCGGCGTTGGTTGTCGACGGGCCGAAGTTCATGCACACGTTCGATGCATTCGCGATCTCGGCGGCGGCCTGCCGCACTTTCGAGGTGAGTTTCTGATCGGGAGTGGGCAACAACGCTTTGAATTGGGCACCGGAATCCGCGAGTTCGTGACAACCGTCGATCGCGCCGTCCCAATCGCCCTTCCTCAGCGAGTTGTCGATGTTCTGGAGCGCAGACTGCATGTTGTCATAAGCAGGGCCCAGCGACTGCTGATAGAGGAGCAACCTCGTCGGTTCGCCGACACCTGACACCGTTGCGGTCGGCTTTGTCGGATCTGGAGCGGCGGTGGCGTGCGGTGCGGTAGCCAACTGCTGCCCGGCGACGATCACGGCTGCGGCGACGACTGCACCCGCGGATGCGGTGAGTCCGACGATTCGCAACCGACGCATCCGCGTCCCCTCATCAGTTGCCATACCAGCGCGCTCCCTCCCGGCTCTGTCGCGTCACGCGTTAGGAAAAGATTAGCTGACCTGATGGCGCCATGTCGCAAAGTCGCATCCTGCCCATGCTGCGGCACAGCCGTACCCGGCTCACGCGATGACGCCGGCGAGCGCGAAGAACTCACATCGCGCCGTCCACCCGTCAAAGCGCGTGGCTATGACGGGTGGAACGGATGGTGCGCGAGATGAACTACGCGACAGGGGAATTGGTGGTCGCTGCGGCCTGCCGGCCCCATGGGGCGTCGTACAGCGAGGCCAGCCGGGCCAGAGTCAGCGCGCCCAGCAGTAGCCCGAAGTCACGCAACGCAACGTCGTAGAAGCCGGAGAAGGTCAGCAGGTTGACGATGATGCCGGCCAGCCAAAGGGCGACGATGTACGCGGCGTATCGCGGCTTGATCGCGACCGCGATGCCGGCGACTATTTCGATGACCCCGACGACCATCATCGTGTGAACCGGACTGAGAGGACTCAGGTCCGCGATCCAGCTGGCAAGGTAGCCTTCCCAATTCGCCGGCGACGTGGTGAGCAGATTGAAGAACTTGTCGATACCCATGAGAATCGGCAGCACCGTGAACCCGGTCCGCAGAAGTACGAACGCGCCATAGGCGGGATCGCTGCGAGCCCGATCGAGGACGCCGGCGGTTGACGATGGCAACGCTGCGGTGGTCATAGCAAGATCTCCTTGTTAAAACAGTAGATTGCTCTTTTAGAATGCGGCTTCGTTCCGAATTTTGTCAATACTTTTTGGTGTTAGAGTTGGTATGTCTCCATACCGACCGGCTGACCTGGGGTTTCGCGCTGCCGCCTGTTGGGTGAGGCATGACGACGGCGTCCGTGTGCTCTCCGGCGGCGCGAGCCTTGCGGCGGTCCAGGTCGGGATGCTGCACGGTTCGGCCGATGCCGGGATCACGCCGGACCTGATCGTCGGCACATCCGTCGGCGCATTGAACGGGGGATGGATCGCCTCGCGACCCGCCGGCGCCGGAGTCGTCGCACTGGCGACCCACCGCCACTGAATGGCCGATTCCATGAGCATCCAGCGCTTCTATTTGCCAATAATTTTAGAGTTAGAATCGGGAATGCCCATCAAGCGCGTCGGCGACTTGGCCGCACTGACCAGTTTGAGCCAACTCGACGATCCGTTGCGGCGGTCGTTGTACGAGTATGTGGTGCACAGCGGGGGATCGGTTTCGCGGGATCAGGCCGCCGCCGCTGCGGGCATCGGACGCACCCTCGCGGCTTACCATCTG
>DATBFF010000217.1:0-8053 GCA_036558625.1 Mycobacterium sp.
GGACAAGGGTGTCTAGATGGTCAAGGACCTGCTTTTGCACGGTGACGTCCAGCGCCGACGTCGGTTCGTCGGCAATCAGCAGGCGCGGGTCGCCGGCCAGCCCGATCGCGATCAGCCCGCGCTGGCACATGCCACCGGAAAGCTGGTGCGGGTAGCGTCCGGCGTGCATCGCGGGCTCGGTCATACCGGCGTCGTCGAGCAGGCGGACCGCCTCGTCGCGTGCCTGCCGACGGTGTATACCGTTGGCGCGCAGGGCTTCCCGAATCTGGAAGCCGACCGTCCATACGGGATTGAGATTGGTCATCGGGTCCTGAGGAACGTAGCCGATTTCGCGACCCCGAATCTCCTGGCGTCGTCGATGGCCGGCGTGCGCGATGTCCTCGCCGTTGAAGCCGATGCGCCCGTGGGTGACCCGGCCGCCGGGCGGCAACAACCCGAGAACCGCAGCGGCCGTCGTCGACTTCCCAGAGCCCGATTCACCTACCACCGCAACGATCTGTCCGGGATACACGGTCAGCCGCATCCCATGCACTGCGGGCGGATCGGCGCCGAACTGTACGTGCAGGTCGTCGATAGTCAGCAGCGGCGCGGTCATACGCGTGTCCGACGTGCCGGGTCGAGAGCATCACGCAACGCGTCGCCCATCATCATGAAAGCCAGCACCGTGATCGCCAGCGCGCCTGCGGGATAGAACAGAATAGGCGAGCCCGCCCGCAGCCGGTTCTGCGCGAGGTTGATGTCGCCGCCCCACGAGATCGTCGAACCCGGAAGCCCCACCCCCAGGTATGACAGCGTGGCTTCGGTGACGATGAAGATGCCCAGGGTGATCGTGGCGACCACGATCACCGGGCCCAGCGCATTCGGAACGACGTGTCGCAGCAAGATGCCTAACCTGCTGGCGCCCAAAGCCCTTGCCGCGAGAACGTAATCCGCGAAACGGCCGGCGATCACGGCGCCACGGGCGATCCGCGCGACCTGCGGCCAGCCGAACACTGCCAACACCGCAATCACGGTCCAGATAGTGCGCTCGTGGACCACCTGCGCCAACACGATCGCGGCCAGAAGCAGTGGGATGCCGAAGAAGATGTCGGTGATGCGAGATACCACCGCGTCGAGCCAGCCGCCATAGAAGCCGGCCAGCGCACCCAGAGTCGCCCCGACGAGCACCACCGCGACGGTCGTGCCCACGCCGACCGCCACCGACGCCCGGGCACCGTAGATCGTGCGCGCGTACACGTCGTGGCCTTGCAGGTCGGTGCCGAACCAGTGGTCGGCCGAAGGGCCCAACATGCTCTGGTTCGGGTCGGCATAGGTGGGGTCGGCGCTGGTGAACAATGACGGAAACACCGCGATGGTGACGACGAGCACGATCAGCAATGCGGCGACGACGAACTGCGGACGGGTTCGTAGCCCCCGCCACGCTTCCCGCCAGAACCCGCCTGGCGCAACAAGATCCACGCTGTCGGCGACCGCATCGACCGGTGCGCCGACAAAATGCTCCGGTGAATCACCCATAGCGGATCCGCGGGTCCAGTGCGGCGTAGAGCAGGTCGACGACGAGGTTGGCCACCAGGTAGACGATCACCAGGACGGTCACGATCGACACGACGGTCGGCACCTCGTGGCGCGTGATCGCCTGGTACAGCGCACCGCCAACCCCGTGAATGTTGAAAATGCCTTCGGTGACGATCGCTCCGGCCATCAGCGCGCCGACGTCAGCACCCAAAAAGGTCACCACCGGAATCAGCGAGTTGCGCAGGATGTGCACGGTGACGACCCGTGGTCGTGCCAACCCCTTGGCCGTCGCGGTGCGCACGTAGTCAGCGCCTGCATTCTCGCTGACCGCGGAGCGGGTGAGCCGGACGACATAGGCGAATGACACAGAGCCAAGCACGATTCCAGGCAGCAACAGCCGGCCGAACGTAGGCTGATCCCCGACCGTCACCGGTGCAAGCCCGAGCTTGACCCCGAACACGAACTGCGCCAGAAACCCAAGCACGAAGATCGGCACCGCGATGATCACCAGGCTGCTCACCAGAATCGTCGCATCGAACACCCCGCCTTTGCGCAGCCCCGCCACCACGCCGAATCCGATCCCGAACAACGCTTCCACCGCCAAGGCCACCAGCGCCAGCCGGATCGTCACTGGGAATGCCTGTGCTAGAACGTCTTTGACCGGCAGGCCGGAGAACGAGCGACCGAAGTCGCCGTGGATGAAGCCTCGCAGATACTTGAGGTACTGCAACCAAAAGGGGTCGTCGAGGTGATATTGGGCCCGCAGCTGAGCCGTCAGTGCGGGGCTGACCGGGCGGTCTCCGCCGAGCACCGCGACCGGATCGCCGGGCAATAAGAACACCATCGCGTAGATCAGAAGCGTGGCACCGATGAACACCGGGACCATCGCGAGCACGCGACGACCGATGTAGAACGTCATGTCTTGGTGATGCCTTCGTAGCCCGGCAGTCCGTTCCATGCGATCGCCACGTCATGGACCGCAGGTGAGTGTCCGGCCGCGTTGATGTAGTCCCACAGCGGCACAACGGGCATGTCGCGCAACAGGATCTCTTGTGCCTTGTTGGCCAGCCAGTACGAGTCCTTGATAGTAGTTGCGCTCTCGGCGCGGTTCACCGCCTGGTCGAACTCCGGGTTGGAGTAGCCGATGTCGTTGGATCCTGCGCCGGTGAGGAAGAGCGGCTCGAGGAATTCGAGTAACGACGGATAGTCGCCCTGCCAGCCGGAGCGGAACGCTGTATGGATCGAACGGTTGCTGATCTGGGTGCGGATTTGGGCGAATGTGGGTTGCGGTGCGCCGATGGCATCGACGCCCAGCGTGTTCTTGATGCTATTGGCCACCGCGTCTACCCATTCCTGGTGTCCGCCGTCGGCGTTGTAGGCGATCGTGTAGGTGCCGCGCCACGGGGAGATCGCGTTCGCCCGCACCCAGAGCTTTTTCGCGCGCGCGGGGTCGAAATTCAATGCGTCGGCGCCGGGGTTGTTGCCGTCATAGCCAGGCAGCGACCGCGCGGTGAATTCCCTTGCGGGAGCACGGGTGCCATCGAAGATCTGCTGGCAGATTTGGGGCCGGTTTATCGCCGCCGATATGGCCAGCCGGCGCAGGCGGCCCTCTTCGCCGCCGAAATGTGCGAGTCGCAGCGGGGTGTCCAGTGTCTGGTTCTGCGCAGTCGGACCGGTGACCGCGCGGTCGCCGAGGTCTTTTCGGTAGGTCGGCAACGCGCTGGTCGGAATCGTGTCGAGCACGTCGAGATTGCCTGCGAGAAGGTCGGCGTACGCCGTGTCGAGGTTGGCGTAGAACAAAATCCGCAGCCCCTTGTTCTTCGGGACACGGCTGCCGTGATAGTCCCGGTTGGGCTCCAGATCGATTTTCACGTTGTGTTGCCACGCATCACCATCGGCCAACTTGTAGGGTCCGTTGCCGACCGGATGCTGGCCGAAGGCGGCCATGTCCTTGAACGCCGCCTCGGGCAGCGGGTAGAACGGCGCGAAGGCCAGGCGCGTCTTGAAGTCGATGGTCGGCGCCTTCAACTTCACCGTGAACTCGTTGTCGCTGACCACCTTCAGGCCCGACATCGATTGGGCAGTCGGTTTCGGCGCGGCAACCGCGTCGTAGCCATCGATCGGGCTGAAGAAGCTCTGCTGCAGCTGGGCGTTCGTGGTCAGCGCGCCATAGTTCCACGCGTCGACGAACGAGTGCGCGGTGACCGGCGAGCCGTCGGTGAACTTCCAGTCCGGCTGCAACGTGATCCGGTAGTTGACGTTGTCGGTCGTCTCGATCGACTTTGCCACCTCCATCTTCGACGTGCCGTTGCTGTCGTAAGACATCAGGCCGGCGAACAACCGATCGACGATCCGTCCTCCGTTGGTCTCGTTGGTGTTGGTTGGGATGAGCGGGTTCTGTGGCTCGCCGCCGTTGACGGTGACGACGTCGGTGCTGCCGCTGGTGCTGTCACAGCCCGATACCACGGTCGCAGTCAGCAAAACCATGACTGCGGTCAGCGCCGCGGCGACCAGACGCAACTGCTTTTTCGCTCCTCGCGTCCGCGTTAGACCCATTGCGCCGACAATAGAGCCACCCAGTCGGCCTGTCGCTCATTAGGCTCGGGACCATGACCGAGACGAACGCGCAGGCTCCGACGAGCTACGCCCCATCGGAGGAATTCGCCCGGCAGGCCAACGCTACCGACGACCTGTACAAGGCCGCCGAGGCCGACCGACTGGGATTCTGGGTGGAGCAGGCGAACCGGCTGTCATGGGAGACGCCGTTCACCGAGGTGCTCGACTGGTCCGAGGCGCCGTTCGCCAAGTGGTTCGTCGGCGGCAAGCTCAACGTCGCCTACAACTGCGTCGATCGCCACGTCGAGGCCGGCCACGGCGACCGCGTCGCGATCTACTGGGAAGGCGAACCCGTCGGCGACAGCCGCACGCTGACATACGCGGAGTTGCAAGCCGAGGTGTGCAAGGCCGCCAACACGCTGACCGATCTGGGACTGAGCGCCGGTGACCGCGTCGCGATCTACATGCCGATGGTGCCCGAGGCGATTGTCGCGATGCTGGCCTGCGCGCGACTGGGCGTCATGCACAGCGTCGTGTTCGCCGGGTTCTCGTCGACAGCGCTGCGTGCCCGTATCGAGGACGCCCAGGCCAAGCTGCTGATCACCACCGACGGGCAATACCGCCGCGGCGAGGCGGTTTCGCTGAAGGAAGGTGCCGACGAAGCGGTCGAGGGCCAGGACAGCATCGAGCACGTCTTGGTGGTGAAACGCACCGGAATCGACGTGCCGTGGACCGACGGTCGCGACCTCTGGTGGCACGACACCGTCGACGCCGCGTCACCCGAGCACACACCCGAGGCGTTCGACTCCGAGCAGCCGCTGTTTCTGCTCTATACCTCCGGCACCACCGGAAAACCCAAGGGCATCATCCACACCAGCGGCGGGTACCTGACGCAGGCGGCGTACACGCACTACTACATCTTCGACATCAAGCCGGACAGCGACGTGTTCTGGTGCACCGCCGACATCGGCTGGGTAACCGGCCACACCTATATCACTTACGGCCCGCTCGCAAACGGCGTCAGCCAAGTCGTCTATGAGGGCACGCCCGCCTCCCCGGACGAACACCGGCACTTCCAAGTGATCGAAAAGTACGGCGTCACAATCTATTACACCGCGCCGACACTGATTCGCACGTTCATGAAGTGGGGCCGTCAGATTCCCCAGTCTCATGACTTGTCGAGCCTGCGGGTGCTCGGCACGGTCGGCGAACCGATCAACCCCGAAGCGTGGCGCTGGTACCGGTCATTTTTCGGCGGCGACCGCACTCCCGTCGTCGACACCTGGTGGCAGACCGAGACCGGTGCGACGATGGTCTCTCCGCTTCCCGGCGTCACCGCGACCAAGCCGGGCTCGGCGATGGCGCCGCTTCCCGGCATTTCGGCGAAGATCGTCGACGACGACGGCAACGCGGTCGAGCCCAGCCCGGACTGGGGCGAGCATGTGACCGGCTACCTGATACTGGACGAACCGTGGCCGGCGATGCTGCGGGGCATCTGGGGTGACCCGGACCGGTACAAGGAGACCTATTGGTCGCGCTTCGAGAAGCAAGGCTGGTACTTCGCCGGGGACGGCGCCCGCTTCGACCCCGACGGCAACATCTGGGTGCTGGGCCGCATCGACGACGTGATGAACGTGTCCGGGCACCGGATCTCCACCGCCGAGGTGGAGTCGGCGTTGGTGGGTCATTCGGGCGTGGCCGAAGCCGCGGTGGTGGGCGCCACCGACGACGACACAGGTCAGGCGATCATCGCGTTCGTGATCCTGAAGGCCAGCGCCGCCGAGAAGCCGCGCGATCACATGGTCGAGGAGCTGCGCACAGAAGTGGCAAAGGAGATCTCCAAGATCGCCCGCCCGCGCGAAATCCACGTCGTTCCGGAATTGCCGAAGACCCGCAGCGGCAAGATCATGCGGCGTTTGCTTCGTGACGTGGCGGAGGGTCGCGAACTCGGGGACACCTCGACGCTGCTGGACCCGGAGGTGTTCGAGGCGATCCGGGCCAGCAAGGCCGAGGAGTGATTTCGGCTCGAGGTGCTAGCGGACCGGGGTGAAGCCGGCGCCGGGGCGGCCCTTGGCGGCCACGTCGGCCAGAACCCCGGAGATGGCTTCCGATACCGCCGGCGTGTGCAGCGGAATGTATTTGATAACGCAGCTCGGCAGCTTGTCGCTGAACGCGCCGTGGATCATGCCCACCAGCATGTTGTTCACGGTCACGGGCGCACCGGAATCTCCGGGCCCGCCGCAGACCTGAGACAAGAACGTGTTCGGCTGCTCGCCGGGCCCCCAGACCACGCCGCAGGAGTTGCCGGTGGAGCGGCCCTGCTTGCATGCGATGTCGCCGACATTCGGGTCGGGGCCGATGCCGTTGATCTGAAAACCGCTGTAGTTGCTCACCGGCGTCACCTTCGCGGGATCGAACTTGATGACGGCATAGTCGAGCGCGTCGTTGCCGGCGACCATCACGCCCAGCGTCCCTTGCGCCTCCGCGCCTTCAGAGGCCACCTCGGCGCCGGGCCCGCCGCAGTGCGCCGACGTGAACCCGACCAGGTCACCGTTGGTGTCCGTGCCGATCGCGGTCAGCGTGCAGGCCGTGTTGCCGTTGATCACAATCGGCGCGCCGCCACCGAGTGCGACCGGCTGCGCCGCTTCAGCAACGGCCGGCACGAACGCCGACAACAACACGGCGAGGCTCGCCGCGACCAATCGAAGGCCAGCTGTGATGCTCATCGCCCTCGAGACTACGGTTGTTCACGAAGATCGCCCGGAATCCGTCAACAACCGTAGTGTCGGCGATGGCCTAGGAGGAATGTCCGTGAGCAACGGTGATCGCAGGAACGGAGTCCCGAACACCATCACGTCGATCCCCCTGACGGATCCGCATGCCCTGCCCGCCAACCCCTCCGTCGGGGATCTGGTCAAGGAAGCCACCACCCAGGTCTCGACGCTGGTGCGGGCCGAGGTCGAATTGGCCCGCGCCGAGATCACGCGCGATGTCAAGCGGGGCCTCACCGGCAGCGTGTACTTCGTCGCTGCGCTGGTGGTGCTGTTCTATTCGACGTTCTTCTTCTTCTTTTTCGTCGCCGAGCTGCTCAACAAGTGGCTTCCCAACTGGGCGTCGTACCTGATCGTGTTCGGGATCATGGTCGTGGCGACGGCTCTGCTCGCACTGCTGGGCTTCCTCAAGGTCCGGCGCATCCGCGGGCCGCGCGAAACCATCGCATCGGTCAAGGAAACCCGCGAAGTGTTCACCTCGCACGACAACAAGGCGGCCACGCCCGGGCCGGGCGCGATGACCGACCCGTCGGGCTGGTAGTGCCACCACCCGCACCGTCGATCGTCCGTATCGACGGGCCATGGCGGCATGCCGAGGTGCACGCGAACGGGATCCGGTTCCACGTCGTCGAAGCCGAACCCGCAGAAGCCGACCTCCCCGCATCAGCCCGCCCGCTGGTCGTTCTGCTGCACGGATTCGGCTCGTTCTGGTGGTCGTGGCGACACCAGCTGACCGGCCTGGGTGGTGCGAGAGTGGTGGCGGTCGACCTGCGGGGGTACGGCGGCACCGACAAGCCGCCCCGCGGCTACGACGGTTGGACGCTGGCCGGCGACACAGCCGGACTGATCCGTGCGCTGGGCCATACCTCCGCCACGCTCGTCGGCCACGCCGACGGTGGGTTGGTCTGCTGGGCGACGTCGATGCTGCACCCGCGCCTCGTGCGGGCGATCGCCGTGGTCAGCTCACCGCACCCGGCAGCGCTGCGCGCGTCGGCACTCACCCGCCGCGATCAGGGTCGGGCGCTGCTGCCGTCGCTGCTGCGGTATCAGATCCCGATGTGGCCTGAGCGCTGGCTGACACGGCACGACGCAGACGCACTCGAGGTCCTGGTCCGTTCCCGCGCGGGTGCGAAATGGCTTGACACCGAGGATTTCTCGGTGAGTTTGCGCCACATGCGCCGAGCCGTACAGATACCCGGCGCCGCGCACTG
>DATBFF010000218.1:0-9972 GCA_036558625.1 Mycobacterium sp.
CGCGCTGCACATGCCCGAGCACCGTGACGCGCACCTCCTTGTTGATTCGCTTCTCGACCTCGGCCGCCAGTTGTGCGGCAACTCCGGTGAACTTCTCGTGACCAAACTCGTCGATGCCGCCCTCGCGCAAGCTCATCGACCCCGCAGCAGGTTTGGCGCCTTCGGCCACCACGCAGATGAAATGCGACGCGCCGCGCTGGAATCGCCGCTTGACCAGTCGGCACACCTCTTCGACGTCGAACGGCTGCTCGGGAATCAGCGTCATGTGCGCGCCGGAGGCCAGTCCCGCATTCAGCGCGATCCAGCCGGCGTGCCGGCCCATCACCTCGACCAGCATCACCCGCTGATGCGACTCCGCGGTTGAGTGCAGCCGGTCGATGGCCTCGGTCGCAACACCCAGCGCGGTGTCGTGGCCGAATGTCACGTCGGTGCAGTCGATGTCGTTGTCGATGGTCTTCGGCACCCCGACGACGGGGACGTTCTCCTCAGACAGCCAATGCGCCGCCGTCAGTGTGCCCTCGCCACCGATCGGGATCAGAACGTCGATGCCGTTGTCGTCGAGGGTCTGCTGGATCTGATCCAGCCCGGCGCGCAGCTTGTCGGGGTGCACCCGCGCGGTACCCAGCATCGTGCCGCCCTTGGCCAGCAACCGGTCATTGCGCTCGTCGTTCTGCAGCTGAATGCGCCGGTCCTCCAGCAGGCCTCGCCAGCCGTCGAGGAATCCGACAACCGACGACCCGTATCGGGAGTCGCAGGTTCGCACCACCGCGCGGATCACTGCGTTCAAGCCGGGACAGTCGCCGCCGCCGGTCAGGATTCCGATGCGCATGTGCCTATCCTGCTCCATCCGACCAACCGGCGCGAGCAGACACAGAATCGCCCGAGAACCGCAGATTTCGTGCGATTCTCTCGTCTACTCGGCGTCAAAGTGCGGTGGGCAGCGGGCCGCGGGCGGCCTCGTACGCCGCGCCCACTCGGTACAGCCGGTCATCGGCCAGCGCAGGTGCCATGATCTGTAGCCCCACCGGCAGATTGTCGTCGGGCGAGAGCCCAGACGGAACCGACATTCCGGCATGGCCGGCCAGATTCAGCGGCAGCGTGCACAGGTCGAACAGATACATCGCCAGCGGATCGTCGACCTTCTCCCCCAACCGGAACGCCGTCGTCGGTGTCGTCGGTGACACCAGTACGTCGACTTTTCGGTACGCCTCGTCGAGATCACGCGCGATCAACGTGCGCACCTTCTGCGCCTGGTTGTAGTAGGCGTCGTAATACCCGGCGGACAGCGCATAGGTGCCAATCATGATGCGGCGCTTCACTTCTGGGCCGAACCCGGCGGCACGGGTTAGTGCCATGACCTCTTCGGCGCTGTGCGTGCCGTCGTCACCAACCCTCAGTCCGTAGCGCATCGCGTCGAACCGGGCGAGGTTGGACGACACTTCCGACGGTAGGATCAGGTAGTAGGCCGCCATCGCGTGCTCGAAATGCGGGCACGACACCTCGCTGACCTCTGCGCCCACCGTCCTCAGCTGATCGACGGCCGCGTTGAAAGACTCGAGAACTCCCGGCTGGTAACCCTCTCCGCTGTGCAGCTGGGCGACGACCCCGATTCGCACACCCTTGAGGTCGCCGGCTGCACCCGCACGGGCTGCGCCGACGACGTCGGGCACCGCTGCTTCCACGGATGTGGAGTCGTTGGCGTCGTGACCGGCGATCACTTGGTGCAGCAACGCGCTGTCCAGGACCGTTCGGGCGCAAGGACCGCCCTGATCCAGCGACGACGCGCACGCCACGAGTCCATACCGCGACACCGTTCCGTATGTGGGCTTGACGCCGACCGTCGCGGTCAGTGCTGCGGGCTGGCGGATCGAGCCGCCGGTGTCGGTGCCGATCGCCAACGGCGCCTGAAACGCCGCCAACGCCGCGGCGCTGCCGCCCCCCGACCCGCCGGGCACCCGCTCGACGTCCCACGGATTGCGGGTCGGCCCGTACGCCGAATTCTCGGTGGAACTTCCCATCGCGAACTCGTCCATGTTGGTCTTGCCGAGGATCGGAATGCCGGCCGCGCGCAGCTTCGAGGTCACCGTGGCGTCGTACGGCGAGCGCCAGCCGTCGAGGATCTTGGACCCGCACGTCGTCGGCATGTCCGTCGCGGTGAACACGTCCTTCAAGGCCAGCGGCACCCCCGCCAACGGCGACGGCAGTGTCTCGCCGGCGGCCACGACAGCGTCCACGCGTGCCGCATCGGTAAGCGCCTGCTCCGAAGCAACGTGCAAGAACGCGTGGTAGCGCTCGTCGGTGGCCTCGATCTGGTCCAAACAGGCCCGCGTCACTTCGACCGAAGACACCTGTTTGCCGGCGATCATCTCTGCCAGCGTCGCCGCGTCGAGCCGGATCAGGTCCGTGCTCATGCCTCGGCTCCCATTCGCTCCGGTCCTCGCTTCGCTGCGATCCTCACTCGCGCTCGCCTTCGGGTCACTCCGGCTCTCCCAGGATCCGCGGCACCGCGAACCGCCCGTCCTCGGCGGCGGGCGCCTCGGCCAGAGCCTGCTCTTGGGTCAGGCATGGCCCCACCACGTCGGGCCGGGTGACGTTGACATCCTTGAGCGGATTTCCGGTGGGTTTGACGTCGGTCACGTCGACGGCCTGCACGGCGCTGACGTAGCCGAGGATCGCGTCGAGTTGCCCGGCAAAGCTGTCCAACTCAGCATCTGTGAGCGCCAGGCGGGCGAGCTTCGCAAGCCGGGCGACTTCGTCACGGGATATCGCGGAGCGACGCTTGCGCAGCGACTCTTCTGCAGCCACGACCCGAAGCGTAGTGGTCAGCCGAAATGCCGCAGACAGCCCGTTGTGCGACAGTGTGCCCGTGCCTTCCTATCTACTACGGGTCGCGCTCGTCGACCGGCCGGGCAGTCTCGGCTCACTGGCCGTCGCGCTCGGGTCCGTCGGCGCCGACATCCTGTCACTCGACGTCGTCGAGCGGATGGCAGGTGTGGCGATCGACGATCTCGTCGTGGACCTGCCTGCCGGCGCGATGCCCGACATGCTGATCACTGCAGCCGAGGCACTCAACGGTGTTCGCGTCGACAGCATCCGGCCGCACACCGGGCTGCTGGAGGCGCACCGCGAACTCGAACTGGTCGACCACGTCGCAGCCGCCCGCGACCGCGCGAGCAAGCTGCAGGTGCTGGCCGACGAGGCGCCTCGGGTGCTGCGGGTGGGCTGGTGCGCGGTGGTGCGCCTGCATGACGACGGCTTCGACCGCGTCGCCGGCAGCCCCGGCGCCCCCGAAACCTCAGCGGCCTCAGCTCCCTGGCTGCCGCTCGAGCAGGCGGTCGCATTGGACGGTACGGCCGATTGGGTCCCCCGGCTGTGGCGCGACATGGACACCGCGCTGGCCGCGGCCCCGCTGGGCAAACCCGAATGCGCGGTGGTGCTCGGCCGTCCCGGTGGGCCGGACTTCCGCCCGTCGGAAGTGGCCCGGCTGGGTTATCTGGCGGGCATCGTCGCGACCCTGTTGCGTTGACTGTGCGCCGAGACTGTAGCCACCGTGCTCCCTACTCGAACTTTCCCACGCTGGTTACAGTCTCGGCGGTGAGGGCCCGTTGGCCAGTAGGTCACGGAAGCCGTCCTCGTCCAGGATCGGCACCTTGAGCTCGACAGCCTTGTCGTATTTCGAACCGGGCGAATCGCCTGCGACGACGAAGGCCGTCTTCTTCGACACCGAACCGGCGGCCTTGCCGCCACGGGCAACGATCGCTTCCTTCGCCTCGTCGCGCGAAAACCCGGTCAAAGATCCCGTCACGACGACCGACAGCCCCTCCAGCGTGCGCTCGATGCTGGCGTCGCGTTCGTCTTCCATCCGCACACCAGCGCGGCGCCACTTGTCGACGATCGCGCGGTGCCAGTCGATCGTGAACCATTCAGTCAGGGCCTCCGCGATGGTCGGTCCGACGCCTTCGACGGCCGCCAACTGTTCCTGCGACGCCGCCTCGATCACATCGATGCTGCCGAACTCGGTGGCCAGGGCGCGCGCGGCCGTCGGCCCCACGTGGCGGATCGACAGCGCGACCAGCACTCGCCACAACGGTCGCGATTTCGCGCGGTCAAGGTTGACCAGCAACCGTGCGCCGTTTGCCGACACCACTCCGCCCTTGGTCGTGAACAAGTCGGTGCGCAGCAAGTCTTCCTCAGTCAATGTGAACAGATCACCCTCGTCGGTGATCACTCCGGCCTTCAGCAACGCGATCGCCGCTTCATAGCCGAGCCCCTCGATGTCCAGCGCGCCGCGACCGGCAACGTGAAACACCCTCTCCCGCAACTGCGCTGGGCACGACCGGGCGTTGGGGCAGCGAATGTCCGCATCGCCTTCCTTGGCCGGGGCAAGCTCGGTGCCGCACTCGGGGCAGTGCGTCGGCATCTCGAACTCACGCTCGCTGCCGTCGCGCAGGTCGACGACCGGGCCGAGCACTTCAGGAATCACATCACCGGCCTTGCGGATCATCACGGTGTCGCCGATGAGCACGCCTTTGCGCCTGACCTCCGATGCGTTGTGCAGCGTCGCCAGCCCCACCGTCGACCCGGCCACCTTCACCGGCGTCATGTATGCGAACGGCGTGACGCGTCCAGTGCGCCCGACGTTGACGCGGATGTCGAGCAGCTTGGTCTGCGCCTCCTCCGGCGGGTACTTGTAGGCGATCGCCCAGCGCGGCGCCCGCGACGTCGATCCGAGCCGGCGCTGCAGCGCAACGTCGTCGACTTTGACGACGACGCCGTCGATTTCGTGTTCGACGCTGTAGCGATGCTCACCCCAGTACTCGATTCGCTCCTCGACCTTCGCGAGGCCGTTCACGCGTGTGGTGTGCTCGGACACCGGTAGCCCCCACGCCTTCAGCGCGGCGTACGCCTCGTGAAGCGTTTTCGGGCGAAACCCCTCCGTGAACCCCAGCCCGTGGCAGACCATCCTGAGTTTGCGCCTGGCGGTGACGGCCGGGTTCTTCTGGCGCAGCGACCCCGCCGCGCTGTTGCGCGGGTTGGCGAACGGCGCCTTGCCCTCTTCGACGAGACCGGCATTGAGCTCTTCGAAGTCAGCGAGCCGGAAGAACACCTCGCCGCGGACTTCGAGCACTTTCGGGACCGGATATTTCTTTGTGGCCGTGAGCTTTTCAGGGACGTCGTCGATGGTGCGTGCGTTCAGCGTGACATCCTCGCCGACCCGGCCGTCGCCGCGCGTCGACGCCCGCTCCAGGTGCCCGTCGCGGTACACCAGCGCGAGCGCAACCCCGTCGACCTTCAACTCGCACAGGTAATGCGGGTCGCTGCCGATCTCGTTCTCGACCCGGCGCGACCAGGCCACCAGCTCGTCGACGTTGAACACGTCGTCAAGGGACAGCATCCGTTCCAGGTGCTCCGCTTCGGTGAAATCAGTGGCGAAGCCCGCCCCGCCGACCAGTTGCGTCGGCGAATCCGGCACCCGCAGCTCCGGGTGCGCCTCTTCCAATGCGAGCAGCTCGTTGAACAGCTTGTCGAACTCGGCGTCGGAGATGACCGGTGCGTCTTTGACGTAGTAGCGGAACTGGTGTGCGCGCACCTCGTCGGCCAGTTCCTGCCAGCGTCGGCGCGCGTCGGGCTCGACGGAACTCACTACCGCAGGTTATCGGAGCGCGCCGACGGCACAGTTACCCTGACTTCGTGGGTCACCCGATCATGTTCCGTGACGACGACTTGGGCCTGGCTCAGCTGCGACAGATCGCGCTTGGCTTCCCGGGGGCATTCGAGAAGATCTCCTGGGGCCGTCCGGTCTTCTGCGCGCCGAAGATGTTCGTGATGTACGGCGGCAACGAGAAGCGCGCCGGCGAGATAATTGCGTACCCGTACTCGGTGCTGGTCAAGGCCGACGAGTCCGACCGCAAGGCACTCGAGCAGGACAACCGCTTCTACGTCCCCGCCTATCTGGGCCCGTCGGGCTGGCTCGGGCTGGACCTCACGGCCGATGACGTCGACTGGGCCGAGGTGCGCGAGCTCGTCGACGCCTCGTATCGGCTTGTGGCGCCGAAGAAGATGATCATGGAGCTCGACGCCCGCTAAATCGAGTCGGCGGCTTTCTGCGCCAGTTCGATTGCTGCACGCGCCCATTCCGGCGTCGCGCCCGCCAGCCCGCAGGCCGGCGTGACGCCGATTCGCTGCGCCAACAGTGAACGCGCGAACCCCAGCCGGTCGACGACGATTGCCACGTCCTCGGCAATGCCCTCAGCCGACGGCACGCGCTGCGGCGCGGTCGACGGCACGATGCCCATCAGCACGGTACGGCCGCTGTCGACGAACTCGCCGAGACCGTCCATATCCTCCCCGGAGGCCATTATCGCCACTGCGTGAATTGCACTTCGCTGCAGGACATTCCACGGTATTTTCGGAGCACAACAGTGCACCGCCACTTCGTCCGCCGCCATCGCGCACTCGTCGAGCAACCCCACCGCCGCCGCCTCGTCGACCGGATGCACGGGCGTCAACGCCGTCACGCCCGTCAACCGCCCGGCCAGCGCCGCCGGCAGCGAGGGCTCGTCGAACTGCACCACTACCGGGCACTCCAGTCGTCGCGCCACCTCTGCCTTATGTGCCGCAACGCCTTCCGCCAGCGATGTCGTGAGATCCCGCAGCGCCCCTGCGTCGGTGATAGCCCGATGACCGCTCGGCAGTTCCAGCTCCGCCGCAAGCGTCACCGGTCCGGGCGCCTGCACTTTCACCGTGCGACGGCTGCCGCGAAGCCCGGCGTTCTCCCACGCCTCCTCCAGTGCGTCGACGTCCTCGTCGAGGAAACTGCGGGCGCGGCGGCTGACCGCGCCGGGCCGCGCGGCGACCCGGTAGCCGCGGGTCGTGGTGTCGATTGCGATGTCGACCAGGATCGCACCGGCCCGCCCGATCATGTCCGCACCGACGCCGCGGGCCGGCAGTTCGACCAGATGCGGTAACCGATGCAGTTCGCCGACGACCACTTCGGCGGCCTGCCGCGGAGATGTGCCGGGCCACGAGCCGATCCCGGTCGCGGAGGCGAACGCACTCACGTCGGCAACAGTATTCTTAAGCGATCATGGCTCGACGCAGCAGTGCGCTGCTCAGCTTGCTGGCCGCGACGACGGTGGCCAGTGGGTGCGCTCACGTGGTCGACGGCATCGCCGCGATGTCGCCCACCGAAGGGCCGTACCTCGGCGGCATGGAGGTCGACCAGCTGTTGCTCACCACACCGGAGCTGCGCGACATCACCGGCGCCGGCCTCGACCTCAACGGTGTGCCCGGCATGGACTCGATCAGTCCGGTAGACAACGACCTCCTCGTCCACGCCGCCCCACCCGAGTGCCAGTTCGTCTTCCGCGAAAGCGCCATCTTCGGCCCCGACGTCAAGCAGTTTCACAAGACCAGCTTCCAGACCCCGTCCAAGAGCGAACTGCTCTCCGAGGCCGCGGCGGCCTACGTCGACACCGACACCGCCAGCCGCGCATTCGGCAACGTCGAACAACTTGTGAAGGATTGCGGCGCAAGCAGTTCAGGCTCTTCCTATGTGTACAAGTGGACGGCGGAGCCGCAGACCGTACACGCTGAGAGCATCGGCGACTGCGGCCGCATCTACCGGCTGGCCGCAACCGTGCTGATCGAGGTCACCTACTGCGGCTACACGCACGTGGTTCCCGATGTGGTCGCGGACCGGATCGCCGCACGCGCCGGCGCACGGTAGCGCCGCAGAGTCAAAGTACTCAGACGATCGTCGCGGACCCGAGGACTTCGTCGCCGGCGGCGTCCGGGCGATAGAGCGCCATCGTCTGACCGGGAGCCACGCCGCGCAGCGGCTGACGCAACCGTGCGTGCAGCTCGTATCCGTCAAACTCGGCCACCGCATCCACGACTCCGCCGTGTGCGCGCACCTGCACCGCGCACTCGACGGGCCCGACGAACGCGGTGCCGGACGTGAAGACCGGTCGCTCACCGCGAACCTCCCAGACCTCGAGATCGGCGGCGTCGCCGACCGTCACGGTCGCGGTCCGGGCGTCGATCGCGGTGACGTAGCGCGGTCGCCCGTCGGCGCCCGGCCCCGCGATGCCGAGGCCCTTGCGCTGGCCGATCGTGAAGGTGTGCACGCCGTCATGCTCGGCGAGAACCGTGCCAGTGGTGTCGACGACCGCGCCGCGCCGCACGCCGATTCTGGCGCCCAGGAATGCCTGGGTGTCGCCGGACGGGATGAAGCAGATGTCATGGCTGTCAGGCTTTTTCGCGACGGCCAGGCCACGCGCGGCGGCTTCGGCGCGGATCTGCGGCTTCGGGGTGTCGCCGACGGGAAACAGCGCATGCCGCAGTTGCTCCGCGGTCAGCACCGCCAGCACGTAGGACTGGTCCTTGTCGTGGTCGACGGCCCGCCGCAGGCGCCCGTCCGACAACCGCGCGTAATGTCCAGTGGCCACCGCATCGAAGCCGAGCGCCAATGCGCGCGCGGACAACGCCGCGAACTTGATCGTCTCGTTGCACCGCACGCACGGGTTCGGAGTCTCGCCGCGCGCGTACGACGCGACGAAGTCGTCGACGACGCGCTCTTTGAACTGCTCGGCGAAATCCCAGACGTAGAACGGGATCCCAAGAACGTCAGCAACGCGCCGTGCATCGCCGGCGTCCTCCTTCGAGCAGCAGCCCCGCGAACCAGTGCGTAACGCGCCGGGCGCCGTCGACAGTGCCAGATGCACGCCGACGACGTCGTGGCCGGCGTCCACCATCCGGGCCGCGGCGACAGACGAATCCACACCTCCGCTCATCGCGACGAGCACTCTCACTTCGACACCCCCGCGCTTGCCAGCGCCGCCTGCCGCGCACGGGCCACCGCACCGGGCAGCACCGCAAGCACGGCGTCGACGTCGTCAGCAACGCTGGTGCGTCCCAACGACAACCGGATCGACCCGCGGGCCGCAGCGCTGTCGGCGCCCATCGCAAGCAGCACATGCGAGGGCTGTGGCACACCAGCCGTACAGGCCGAACCCGTGGAGCATTCGATGCCGTTGGCGTCCAACAACATCAGCAACGAGTCACCTTCGCAGCCGGTGAATGTGAAGTGCGCATTGCCGGGAAGCCGCGCCTGCCGGGGTCCGTTCAGCTGCACGTCGTCGATCGCGTCCAGCACGCTGTCGATCAGCCGGTCTCGCATCGCAGTCAGTTTTGCGACGTGGGCGTCGAGGTTGTCGATCGCGATCTTGGTCGCGGCAGCCATACCGACCGCGGCGGCGACATCCGGTGTGCCCGAGCGCACGTCGCGCTCCTGGCCACCGCCGTGCAGTAGCGGCACACATGACGTATCGCGGCGTAACAGCAGGGCGCCCACACCGACCGGCCCGCCGAACTTGTGCGCGGCGACACTCATCGCCGAGAGCCCGCTGTCGACGAAGGACACCGGCAGCTGGCCGATTGCCTGGACGGCGTCACTGTGAATGGGTACTCCGAATTCGGTTGCCACAGCCGCGAGTTCACCGATCGGCATAATCGTGCCGACTTCGTTGTTCGCCCACATCACCGACACCAGAGCGACGTCGTCGTGACGGTGCAACACGTCGCGCAAATCAGCGGCCGATGTGCAACCGTCGCGGCCGACAGGTAGCCAGGTGACCTCGGCGCCCTCGTGCTTGACGAGCCACTCGACGGCGTCGAGCACGGCGTGATGCTCCACGGCGCTGGTCACGATGCGCCGCCTGCGCGGGTCTGCGTCGCGGCGTGCCCAGTAGATGCCCTTGACCGCGAGGTTGTCGCTTTCCGTGCCGCCACCAGTGAAAATGACCTCGGACGGGCGGGCGCCGACGGCCTCGGCGATGGACTCACGCGCCTCCTCGGCGACCCGGCGGGCGCGGCGGCCCGACGAGTGCAGCGACGAGGCGTTGCCCGGGATGGACATCGCCTCCGTCATCGCCGCCACTGCCTCCGGCAGCATCGGCGTGGTCGCCGCGT
>DATBFF010000219.1:0-32789 GCA_036558625.1 Mycobacterium sp.
TGAGACGGCAGAAGCGCGAGCCGTCACCTGAGTCACCGTCGGCACATCAGCGCTACCCGAGTTGCACTGTCACTGAAAAGATGTCCGGCGCCGCTACCGTGGAGTCGTGCTGACCACCATCGCGATCATTCCGTCGACGCCGCTAGTGGTGCCGCAGATGGCCGGCGCCGCGGAGTTGACCGATCTGCGGCACGCGGTGTTCGCCGCCGCGGCAGCGCTGCCCGACCGGTGGATGGCCGTGGGTGTCGGACCCACCGACGAGGTTGTCAGCCCTTCTGCCGCAGGGACTTTCGGCGGCTTCGGAGTGGACGTTATCGCCGGCCTTTCGCCGTCGGCTGACGACGTCGGCGACATGCCGCTGGCCGCGCTGGTCACGGCTTGGCTGCGCACCGAAGCCAGACCCACCGCGAGCGCGGAGGTCCGCGTGTTCGGCCGCCGTCACAGCGGTGAGGACGCGCTGCGGCGCGGTGAGGTACTGCGGTCGGAGATCGACGACACCGACGAGCCGGTCGGCGTGCTTGTCGTGGCCGACGGCGCGAACACGTTGACCCCGTCTGCTCCGGGCGGTTATGACCCCAGCTCTGTTGCCGTGCAGTCCGCGCTGGACGACGCGCTGGCCGCCGGTGACATCGACGCATTGGAAAAGACGCCCCCGTCGATCACGGGCAGGGTCGCCTGGCAGGTGCTGGCCGGGCTGGCCCGCGCGGTGCCGCCGTCGGTCAAGGAGCTGTATCGCGGCGCGCCGTTCGGTGTGGGGTACTTCGTCGGCGTCTGGCAAGCATGAGGCCGATTGCCGTTGTCGGACCGACGGGCACCGGCAAGTCGCAGCTTGCGCTGAACATCGCCGAGGCACTGAACGGCGAGATCGTCAACGCCGACGCGATGCAGCTGTACCGCGGCATGGACATCGGCACCGCCAAACTGCCGTTTGAGCAGCGACGCGGCATGCCGCACCACCAGCTCGACGTGCTCGACGTCACCGAAATTGCGACAGTCGCGAAATACCAGCGGGCCGCCGCCGCCGACGTCGAGGCGATCGCCGCGCGAAACGCGGTGCCCGTGATCGTGGGCGGCTCGATGCTCTACCTTCAGTCGCTGCTGGACGACTGGTCGTTTCCCGCGACCGACCCCGCCGTACGCAGCCGCTGGGAGCAACGGCTCGCCGACGTCGGCGTCGAACAGCTGCACCGCGAACTCGCGCAGGTGGACTCCGTCTCCGCCAACTCCATCCTGCCGTCGGACGGACGCCGGATTGTGCGGGCGTTGGAGGTCGTCGAGTTGACCGGCCGGCCGTTCGCCGCCTCCGCACCGGCCATCGGAACCCCTCGTTGGGACACGTTGATCATCGGGTTGGATTGGGAGCCAAGCAAACTCGATCAGCGCTTGAGACAGCGCACGGAGTCGATGTTCGACGACGGCCTCGTCGATGAGGTGGCCCGATTGCTCGGCGCCGGCCTGCGCGACGGGGTGACGGCGTCGCGAGCTGTGGGATATGCCCACGTGATGGCCGACCTCGACGGTGGCGGTGACGGCACCGCCGCACGCGAGTCCACGTTCGTCGCGACCAGGCGTTATGTCCGTCGGCAGCGGTCGTGGTTCCGGCGCGACCACCGCATCTACTGGCTCGACGGGTCCGACGACGGCAACGTCGAAAACACGTTGCGTGCCTGGCGGCACGTATCCTGAGCAGGTGATCTTCGCCAAGGGCCACGGCACCCAGAACGATTTCGTCGTGCTCGTCGACGTCGAGGCGACGCTGCCGCTGACGCCCGGGCGGGTCAGTGCGCTGTGTGATCGACGACGTGGCCTCGGCGCCGACGGCGTCCTGCGGATGTGTATCGCCGAGGCGGCGGTGGCCAGCGGTGTGCTCGATCGACTGCCCGAAGGGGTGAGCGGCGGCGATTGGTACATGGACTACCGCAATGCCGACGGGTCGGTCGCGGAGATGTGCGGCAACGGCGTGCGGGTTTTCGCCCACTATCTTCGGGCCAACGAACTGGAGCAGCGCGACGAGTTCGTCGTCGGGTCGCTGGCGGGCGCCCGTGCCGTGCAGGTGCACCGCTGTGACCACACCTTCGCCGACGTCACCGTCGAAATGGGCAAGCCGAACCGACTCGGCACCGGAGAGGCCGTGGTCGGCGGCCGCACGTTCCAAGGGCTTGCGGTCGACGTCGGCAACCCACACCTGGCGTGCGTGGCCTCCGACCTGACTGTCAAGGCGCTGGGCGCGCTGGACGTCGCGGCGCCGGTGTCGTTCGACCGCGCGCAGTTCCCCGACGGCGTCAATGTCGAAGTGCTGACGAAGCCGACCAAGGGTGCCGTGACGATGCGTGTCCACGAACGCGGCGTCGGCGAAACACGTTCGTGCGGAACGGGAACCGTCGCCGCCGCGGTTGCCGCTTTGGCTCACGACGGCGCGTCGACCGGGTCGATCACCGTGCGGGTCCCCGGCGGGGAAGTCGAGGTCACCGTCACCGACGCCACCAGTTACCTGCGCGGGCCGTCGGTGCTGGTGGCACGCGGCGAGATCTCGGAGGAATGGTGGCGGGCGCAGAAGCGTTAATTGGGATGCGCGACCGGCGTCGGGCGTGCACCATCAGTAGTTGCCTATGACACGTCCAGAATTTCCTGTAGAAGACATCCCTAGCTCCGGCGAGCTGGCCCTCGAAGACCGTTCCGCACTGCGGCGTGTGTCCGGATTGTCGACCGAACTCGCCGACATCTCCGAGGTCGAGTACCGGCAGCTGCGGCTCGAACGCGTCGTGCTGGTCGGTGTGTGGACCGACGGCAGCGCAGCCGACGCAGACGCGAGCCTCGCCGAATTGGCCGCGCTCGCGGAGACCGCGGGATCAGAGGTCCTCGAGGGCCTGATCCAGCGTCGGGACAAGCCCGACGCATCGACTTACATCGGTTCCGGCAAAGCACAGGAACTGCGCGAGGTCGTCGTCGCGACCGGCGCGGACACCGTGATCTGTGACGGCGAGCTCAGCCCGGCTCAGCTGACAGCTCTCGAAAAGGCCGTGAAGGTCAAAGTGATTGACCGCACCGCGTTGATTCTCGACATCTTCGCCCAGCACGCCACCAGCCGCGAAGGCAAGGCGCAGGTGTCGCTGGCGCAGATGGAGTACATGCTGCCGCGGCTGCGCGGCTGGGGCGAGTCGATGTCGCGTCAGGCCGGTGGCCGCGCGGGTGGCAGCACAGGCGGTGTGGGCTTGCGTGGCCCTGGTGAGACGAAGATCGAGACCGACCGTCGGCGCATCCGCGAGCGCATGGCCAAGCTGCGCCGCGACATCAAGGGCATGAAGCAGGCCCGCGACACACGGCGGGGGCGGCGTTTGCGCAGCGACGTGCCCTCGATTGCGATCGTCGGCTACACCAACGCAGGCAAGTCCAGCTTGCTCAACGCATTGACCGGTGCGGGAGTGCTGGTTCAGGACGCATTGTTCGCCACACTCGAACCCACAACCCGGCGAGGGCTTTTCGACGACGGGCACCCGTTCGTCATGACCGACACTGTCGGGTTCGTCCGGCATCTGCCGACGCAGCTCGTCGAAGCGTTCCGCTCGACTTTGGAGGAGGTCGTCGATGCGGATCTGCTGGTGCACGTGGTCGACGGCTCGGACGTCAATCCGCTGGCGCAGATAGACGCGGTGCGGACGGTACTTCGAGAAGTGGCCAGCGACCACGACAGCACACCGGTGCCAGAACTGCTGGTGGTGAACAAGGTTGACGCCACCACGGATCTTGCGATGGCCAAGTTGCGACGGGCGCTGCCCGGCGCGGTGTTCGTATCGGCGCACACCGGCGAGGGTTTGGACGAAATGCGAAGTCGCGCAGCCGAACTGGCGGTGCCGCCCGATGCGGCGGTCGACGTGACGATCCCGTACCACCGCGGCGACCTCGTCAATCGGGTGCACGCCGATGGTCGGGTGGACACCACCGAGCACACCGCCGACGGCACCAGAATCAAGGCGCGGGTGCCGATCCCGTTGGCCGCCAGCCTGCGCGAGTTCGCGACTTCTTAGCGCCGAAATTCACGTTAAGCAGCAGAAATTCGAGTGGGAGTCTGCGTAAGGTGAATCTCGGTGCATGGCCCGGGCTAGTCGACGTCGTAAACCTTGCTTGCATCCGCGGCCATTACTCGTTGCGCCAGTTCCGCTTTCAGCTCGTCGAGGCGTGACTCCTGGGCATCGGTCCTGTCGTCTGTCTGGGCCAGGTCGATGAACTCCCCGGTGACGAACCCGTCGCGCAACACCAGGGTCACCGAGTGCTCGCCGAGCGTCACCTCGAACACGAAGCTTTCCCGCAGCCGACCGAGATCGCTGCGCGCCAGCGCCGGGTCGACGATGTAGCGGCCGTCGGTCACCGCACGTGTCACCATCTCGACCCCGTCGCGTGCGCCCGGCCCGCGGAATGCGGTGCGCACGACGACGGATCGTCGCTGCGGAGGTTCGTCGGGCGAGAGGACAGTGAATGCCCGCTCCAGCACCTTGAAGGCATTGGCCACCCCGGCCGGTGAGTGCGGCCAGGCGTAGCGCAGCAGATCGTCGAACGTGAACTCGAGAATTCGGCCTCGCTCGGTGACGCGGATGGTTTCCGCCATGGTCTCGACTCTAAGTTTTTCGACGTCCCCGGCAAACCAACCATCCGGTTGATATATCTTGTGCCGAAGTTCCCGATACCGGAGGTCCGCCCTGTGAGCAATGCTGTCAAATACCAGCGCACGCTTTTCGAACCCGAGCACGACCTGTTCCGCGAGTCATTCCGCTCTTTCCTCGAACGACACGTCGCGCCGTATCACGAGCAGTGGGAGAAGGACAAGGTCGTCGACCGCGGCGTCTGGCTGGAGGCCGGCAAACAGGGTTTCCTGGGAATGGCGGTCCCGGAGGAGTACGGCGGCGGCGGCGACCCCGACTTTCGGTACAACGCAATCGTCACCGAGGAGATCACCGCCGGCCGGTACAGCGGACTTGGCTTCGGCCTGCACAACGACGTCGTCGCGCCGTATCTGCTGCGGCTCACCACCGAGGAGCAGAAGCAGCGGTGGCTGCCGGGGTTCTGCAGCGGTGAGCTGATCACCGCAATCGCAATGAGCGAGCCGGGTACCGGCAGCGACCTGCAGGGCATCAAGACCCGTGCGGTCCGAGACGGTGACAGCTGGGTGCTCAACGGGGCGAAGACGTTCATCACCAATGGGATCAATTCCGACCTCGTGGTGGTGGTGGCGCAGACCGATTCCGACAAAGGGGCGCAAGGCTTTTCGCTGCTCGTTGTGGAGCGCGGCATGGAGGGCTTCGAGCGCGGCCGCAAGCTCGACAAGATCGGCCTGGACGCGCAGGACACCGCCGAGTTGTCGTTCGACAACGTGCGGGTGCCGGCCGAGAACCTGCTCGGCGAGGAAGGTATGGGCTTCGTCTATTTGATGCAGAATCTGCCCCAGGAACGGCTCTCGATTGCGGTCATGGCGGCTGCCGCGATGGAAGGGGTGCTGGAGGCCACGCTGCAATACACCAAGGAGCGCAAGGCTTTCGGCAAGCCGATCGGAAGCTTCCAGAACAGTCGCTTCGTGCTGGCCGAACTCGCGACGGAGGCCACCGTGGTGCGGATCATGACTGACGAGTTCATTCGCCTGCATCTCGACGAGAAGCTGACGGTGGAGCAGGCCGCGATGGCCAAGTGGTATACCACCGAGGCCCAGGTGCGATTGGTCGACCGATGCCTGCAGCTGTATGGCGGCTACGGATACATGCGGGAATATCCGATCGCCCGGGCGTTCATGGATTCGCGTGTGCAGACCATTTACGGCGGCACGACGGAGATCATGAAGGAGATCATCGGTCGGTCCTTGGGGGTCTAGATCGAGGCCGTTACGGGGTCCCCGGCTTCGAGTACGGCCAGGTGCAAATGTAGTAATTGCCTCCGCAGCGGGTGACCACGTTCTGACTGGGCGCGCCGACCGGATTGGGATTGACGCAGGCGTAGCCTGCTTTCTTCTGCGCTTGGGCATCCGGGCAGTCGGCGAGGTGGCTCACCCTGCTGGGCGCTGCGACGGCGGGCATGATGACCGCGGTGCCGACCGCCGCTGCCAACACGATCCGGCGTAAGCCCATACCCCCATGATGCGCCGCCGCGGGGAATGAGTGATTCAGATTTTGCGAATTACCGTGACGACGCGGCCGAGGATGGCGGCGTCATTGCCCGGGATCGGGTCGAACGCAGGATTGTGCGGCATCAGCCAGACCTGGGCACCCGTGCGTTTGAACGTCTTCACCGTCGCCTCGCCCTCGATCATTGCCGCGACGATGTCGCCGTTGTCTGCGGTGTTCTGCTGGCGCACCACCACCCAGTCGCCGTCGCAGATCGCGGCGTCGACCATCGACTCGCCGATGACCTTCAGCAAGAACAGCGAGCCCTCGCCGACGAGTTCACGGGGCAGCGGAAAGACGTCTTCGACTGCCTCCTCCGCCAGGATCGGACCGCCGGCGGCGATACGACCGAGCACGGGCACGAACGTCGGCTCGGGCAGGGCGTCCGATCCGGCGACGTCGGTGGCGACCGGAGGAGTGGTGGCCTCGTCTGCGGCGCGGACGTCGACGGCGCGCGGCCGATTCGGATCACGCCGCAGATAGCCCTTGCGTTCGAGCGTGCGCAGCTGATGGGCGACCGACGAGGTGGAGGTGAGTCCGACGGCGTCGCCGATCTCGCGAATGCTCGGAGGGTAGCCCCGCGTGGTCACCGACGCGCGGATCACGTCCAAGATGGTGCGCTGGCGCTGGGTGAGTCCGGCCTGCTGTGACGGGGTGTCGCTGCGATCGCTCATGGCGCCAAATGTAGACCTCGCGCCCGACAAGTTCAAACATGTGTTCGAGGCGTGTCTCTTTCGTTACCTGTCGCAGCGGGCGTTGTCGGACCCCTCTGCTACAAATCGATCATACGTTCGGACTTCGAACGCATGATCGACTATATTCGAACAAGGGAGCGAAAGATGATGGCAGAAAGGACGCCGATGACCGCGATGTTGGACACCTCACGCAGGCCGAGATTGACTGCGCCCTACCGCGGTGACCAGGTCGGTTACCGGCACGGTCGCGCGGTGCCGGTCTCGGTGCGCCCCGATCGCGGTGCGCTGGCATATCGCGGGACCGGTGTACGGGTGTCGCGAGCGGTGCACCGCCCGCATCCACACCCCGTGGGCATCACGATGACGGTCGCGCTGGCCGGCATCGCCGCGCTGATCACCCTCTGGCTCATCTCGCTTGCGCAGGCGCGTGGCGGCGTGTCAGTGGAGGCATCGGTGCCTCAGCAGCTAGCGGTCGTGCAGGTGCAGCCGGGCGAGAATCTGCAACGACTCGCCGCGCGGGTCGCACCCGATGCACCGGTCGGCAGTGTCGTCGAGCGGATCAAGGACCTCAACCGTCTCGACTCGGCGGCATTGGACACTGGGCAGACGTTGATCGCCCCGGTCGGCTGATGTGCGCGGCGATGTTGGCCGCTCCCGGTGACGCGCAGGTAATCTCGGAGGCGTTCTACTCGACCGACTGTCGCGGCGAAGGAGCAGTCATGCACTGTCCGTTCTGCCGTCACCCCGATTCCCGGGTGGTCGATTCGCGCGAAACCGATGAGGGCCAAGCGATCCGGCGCCGGCGCTCATGCCCGGAGTGCGGCCGCAGGTTCACCACCGTGGAAACCGCGGTGCTCGCGGTGGTCAAGCGCAGCGGAGTCACCGAGCCGTTCAGCCGGGAGAAAGTTATCCGCGGTGTGCGCCGGGCGTGTCAGGGCCGCGATGTGGACGACGATGCGCTGAACCTGCTTGCGCAGCAGGTCGAGGACACCGTGCGCGCCACCGGATCTCCCGAGGTTCCCAGTAACGAGGTGGGCCTGGCGATTCTCGGCCCGCTGCGCGAACTCGACGAAGTCGCGTATCTGCGGTTCGCGTCGGTGTACCGGTCGTTTTCGTCGGCTGCCGATTTCGAGCGCGAGATCGAGGCGCTGCGCGCGCACCGCGACGTGCCTGCCTCCCCATAGCGCCTGCGATCACCGCAGCTTCGGCAGCACGTTGGTGCGGTAGAACTCGATCGCGGTGCTCGGGTCGCGTTGCGGGAAGTGAACGAACGGCGTCGCCCCGAGGTTGAGCAGATCCTGCAGGGCTTTGACGTGGACGGCAGAGTCCGTGCCGGTGGTCCAGTTCCGGGCGACCTTGTCCAGCGGTGTCTTCTCGGCGGCGTGCTGGATGTCGACGGGATTGGGTTGGTCGAGGTTCACGCCCGCGCCGGTGAAGCGCCACAGCTGTGCGGCGTAGTTGATCTCGTTCTGGTCGCCGACCACCGCGAACAGTTCCGCGCGTTTGCCCAATGCCTTCGGGTCTCGCCCTGAAGCTTGGGCGCCCTGGGTGAACGCCGACACCAATGCAGGGTCTTTGAACGCGGCGGCCTGGCTGATCCAGCCGTCGCCGTACTGCCCGGCCAGTCGCGCACTTTTCGGACCGCTCGCCGCGACGAAGATCTGCGGGGGCGTCGGCGGGAGGTCATAGATCTTGAGCTGCGACGTTTGAAAGAACCGCCCCGCGAATGAGATTCGCTGACCACTCCAGCATTGCCGGATCAACTGGATCGCCTCGATCAGCCGGTCGTGGCGTTCCTGGTACGGGCCGAATTGCGTGGTGGCGGCCTGCTCGTTGAGTCGTTCACCGGTGCCGACGCCCAGAAAGGCACGATTGGGTGCGAGCACTGCGAGCGACGCGAACGCCTGGGCGACTGTGGCGGGGTGGTAGCGGTAGATCGGGCAGGTGACGCCGGTGCCGAACGACGCGGTGCTGGTTCGCTGGCTCAGCAGCGCCAGCGTCAGCCAGGGAAACATTGCGTGGCCTTCGTTGTCTTGCCAGGGCTGGAGGTGGTCGCTGGCCCACAGATACCGGAAGCCGGCTCGTTCGGCCGCCTGCGCCTGGTCGAGGAGTTGAGCCGTCGTGAACTGCTCGTGGGACAACACAAAGCCGACCCCCGGGCCGGACGGTGGTTGAGGCGCCGAAGGTCGTGTCGCCGGATGGCTACACGCCGCCGCCACCCCGCTCACACCGATGGCCCCGAAGAATGCCCGCCGCGATACGCCACTCATGCCGGGAGAAGTACCCCGGGTGGGCCCGTCGGAAATCGTCAGTCGACGCGGATGACGCCGTCATCGACCACCCGGCCGCCTACCGTCACCCAGCCGTCGGCGCTCCACCACGTGTGCAGAACGGACCCCTTGCCCTGCGTGATCATGAGATCACGGCTGACCGAGTCGGTGATTCGGACCGCGGCCGAACCGGTCGCCTCGTCCTCGTCAACTCCCAACTCCGGTGCGAACATTCGCGAACGAACGTGCCCATTGCTCTTGTCGATCCATGCCCACAGGTAGTGCGCGACATCGTCGGAGAATTCCGTCGGATCGGCGCTGACCACTTCGTCCGGAGAGCCCAGATCGTGCAGCGCGAACTCCGGAGCCCAGTCGGCCCGCGCACGCACTGTGGTCACGGCATCCTCGTAGCCGACTGCGACCACACCCGCGGGAACTTGCAGCGTGTGAACCGGCGTGCCGCGCTCCCGCAGCCACCACGCCAACCCCACGGTGGGGTGCCCGGCGAATGCCAACTCGACCGCGGGCGTGAAAATGTGTGCACGGGCGGTCGTCGACCCCGCTGTCGGCACGTCGACGAAAATCGTTTCGCTGTAACCCAATTGGGTGGCGAGAGCTTGCCTGTCCGCAGGTGCGACGTCGCGTGCGTCAACGACACCTAGCGGGTTGCCGAAGTTGCCCTCGGTGTCGGTGAACACCCGTAGCACCGTGACATCGACGCTCACTTCTTGTCGTCGCCGTCGCGGAAACCGTCCGAGAAACCTCCGGTCTGCTGTGCCAGGAACCGTTCGAACTCGGCGCCGAGTTCCTCACCGCTCGGCAGATCCTCGTCGCGGGCGAGGAGCGCGCGGTTCCCCTGCGCCTCCATGAAGGCGTCGTATTGACGTTCCAGCGCCGCCACCACCTGCGCGACCTCAGCGCTGGAGTTGACCTGCTCGTCTATCTTCGCCCGGATCTCCGCCGCGGCCTCAGCCATCGGCGCCAGCGGAATATCGAGCGAGGCAACCTTGCCGACTTGTGACAGCAACGCCTCCGCCGCCTCCGGATAGTCGGTCTGCGCCAGGTAGTGGGGGACATGCACGGTGAACCCGACTACCTCGTGGCCGTGCTGAGCCATCCGGTACTCCAACAGGTTCGACGCACTGCCGGGCACCTGCACCTCGCCGACCCACGGCTGATGGTCGACGATCAGCTCTTTGTTGTTGGCGTGCGCGGTCATGGTGACCGGCCGGGTGTGCGGGACCGCCATCGGTATCGTGCCCAGGCCGATCGTCTGCCGAACGCCCAGCCGCTCGGCAAGCAGTCGCACGGCGGTGACGAACCGCTCCCACCTCAGGTCGGGTTCCATGCCGGCGAGCAGCAAAAACGGTGTCCCGGCGCTGTCGCGCAATGCGTACAGACTCAACTCGGGGTCGTCATAGTTGGTGAAGTGGTCTGTCTTGAACGTCATCAGCGGCCGCCGGGAGCGGTAATCCAGCAGGTCGTCCACCGCGAACGACGCCACCAGCTCGGTGTCCATTGCGTCGCGCAGGTAGCGGGCCGACAACCGGATCGCGTGACCTGCGTCCGAGAAGCCTTCGAGCGCGTGGATCATCACCGGGCCACGGCCGTCGGGCGAGGTCAGTTGCGGCCCGGGGAACTCCAGCTCGTAGATGCCCGCCTGGTCAGGCCGGTATTCATCGCTGTGGTCAGCCACTGTCTTCGCCTCCTTCCCGTCTGCCGATACTTCCAGTCTCGCTGGCAAACAGTAACCTTGCCAGGAAACTTCGCTATGCGCGGAACTGGTTCAGCGCTCGCATCTTGTTCATCACGTCAAGCGCCGCGACCTTGTAAGCCTCCGCGAACGTCGGGTAGTTGAACACCGCGTCGACCAGGTATTCGATGGTGCCGTTGCACCCCATCACGGCCTGCCCGATGTGCACCAGCTCGGTGGCGTTGGTGCCGAAGATGTGCACGCCCAGCAATTTCAGGTCCTCGGTGGACACCAGCAGTTTGAGCATGCCGTAGGAGTCGCCGGCGATCTGGCCGCGCGCCAGCTCCCGGTAGCGTGACACGCCGACCTCGTAGGGGATCGAGTCCTTGGTCAGGTCCACCTCGGTAGCTCCGACGTACGACACTTCGGGAATCGAGTAGATGCCGATGGGCTGTAACTCGGGCATTCCGGACGCCGGTTCGCCGAAGGCGTGGTAGGCGGCGAGGCGACCTTGATCCATCGACGTGGCTGCCAGCGCCGGGAAACCGATGACGTCGCCGGCCGCGTAGATGTGGTCGACCTTGGTCTGGAACTCATCGTCGACGAAGATGCGTCCGCGGCCGTCGGCTTCCAGTCCGGCGTTGGCCAGGTCCAGGTGATCGGTCTGCCCTTGTCGCCCAGCCGAATACATCACGGTGTCGGCTGGAATCTGCTTGCCGCTGGCCAGTGTGGTCACGGTGCCCGCGGCGCCAACGTCGACGGCTGTCACCTCCTCTCCGAAGCGGAACGTGACCGCGAGATCGCGCAGATGAAATCTCAGCGCCTCGACGACCTCGGGGTCGCAGAAATCCAGCATCGAATCGCGCTTCTCGACGACGGTGACTTTGGTGCCCAGCGCCGCGAACATCGACGCGTACTCGATGCCGATGACCCCCGCGCCGACGACGACCATCGACGTCGGCAGTGCTTTCAGGTCGAGGATGCCGTCGGAGTCGAGCACCCGTTCTTCATCGAACTCCACGCCCGCGGGACGGGCCGGCTTGGTGCCGGTGGCGATCACGATGTAGGCGCCTGTGACGGTGACTTGGTCTCCGCGGTTGAGATCCTCGACGACCACGGTATGGGCATCGGCGAAGCGACCGTGCCCGGTGTAAAGCTCGATGCGGTTGCGCATCAACTGCGATCGCACGACATCCTGCTCTTTGCCGATCACGTGCTGGGTGCGGGCCAAAAGGTCGGCGGGAGTGATCCTTTCCTTGACGCGGTAACTTGCGCCGTACAGTTCGCGCTGGCTCATCCCGGTGAGATAGACGACGGCCTCGCGCAGCGTCTTCGACGGGATGGTCCCGGTGTTGACGCATACTCCGCCGAGCATCTGCCCGCGCTCGACAACGGCGACGGATTTGCCGAGCTTCGCCGCCGCGATGGCTGCCTTCTGCCCGGCCGGTCCGGAACCGAGGACGACGAGGTCGTATTCCAAAGCCATGTGAAGAGGTGTACGCCGTTTCGGCGAATATCTCCACCAGGACGCGCGCCGCGATCGTTTGCCGAAAGCGCGGTTTATCCCCAGCCCAGGGTTCATCCCCAGTTGGACCCGGCGGGCCCGTCTAGGACCCGTGGCCGTCGGTGGCGTCGGACACGGTCAAGGCATGACCACTTCACAACACGACTTCATGCTCAATCGTCCCGGCGCTCTGATCGCCGCTATACCCGCTGTTCTCGGTTTCGTCCCGGAGAAGTCGCTGGTGCTCGTCACCGTCGCCCGCGGTGAGATGGGCGCGGTCATGCGTGTCGACCTCACGCAGCAGTTGGCCGACACCGTGGACCGTGTCGCCGAGGTCGCCGCTGCGGCAAAATCAGACGCGGCGATAGCGGTGATCGTGGACGCCGAAGGTGCCATGTGTCCGATGTGCGCCGACGAGTTTCGGGAATTGGGTTCAGCGCTATCCGATGTGCTTGCGCTGCAGGACATTACGTTGATCGCGGTCCATGTCGTAGATCGGATTGCCGCTGGGGGCCGCTGGCACTGTGCCGACATGTGCGGCGCGCGCGGCACGGTCGACGACCCGTCCTCGTCGCCACTGGCCATGGCGGCCGTGCTCGACGGCCGTCGCCTCTACGGACGCCGGGAAGATCTGCAGCACGTGATAGCGAAGGCTGACCCGGCGCGCGCACAACGACTGGCGCGCCGGATTCGCCGGCGGCTCAAGGCGCGTGCGGCGGCAGGAGATCACTCGGCGCGGCGCGACGTCGAATTCGCCATGGCCGCGGCGGCCCGCGTGCACGAGGGTGCCGAGCTTCCCGACGCCGACGTTGCCGAAGTGGCGTGCGCGCTGACCGACCTCACGGTGCGAGACACCTTGTATGCGCTGGCCATTGGCGAGAAGGCGATAGAGGCGGAAATGCTGTGGAGTGAACTTTCGCGCGCGTTGCCCGAACCATGGCGAGTGGAAGCGCTTGCGCTGCTGGCATTTTCGGCGTACACCCGTGGTGATGGGCCACTCGCCGGGGTATCGCTCGAGGCGGCACTGCGGTGCAACGGGACGCACCGGATGGCATCGATGCTCGACATGGCGCTGCAGTCGGGGATGCGCCCGGAGAAGATACGCGAGTTGGCGCTCACCGGCTACCGGTTGGCCGACGGGATGGGAGTCACTTTGCCGCCTCGTCGCGAGTTCGGGCGACGGGCCGGCTAGACCTTCTCGACCTTCACGGCGTGAGCCATGTGGTGAGGCAATTCGACGTCCTCATGGCCCGGCATCAAAATCGTCACGCCGCCATCGGGGATGGTCTGCACCGTCACCCGGGCGTTGGGCACCACCCCGGCGTCCTTCAGCCGGGTGATCAACTCGACGTCGCCTTGGACGTGTTCGGTGAGTTGGCGAACCACCACCGCGACGGGCGCGCCCGCGGGAAGTTCGGTGAGTCGGACGAGGTCTCCGCGGGAGGGGGCTGACATCGGGTCCACGCCCAACTCCGCCAGCCCCGGAATCGGATTGCCGAAGGGCGAGGTCGTCGGGTTGTTCAGCACCTGAACGAGGCGTCGTTCCACGTCCTCACTCATCACGTGCTCCCACCGGCAGGCCTCGGCGTGGACTTCTTCCCACGGCAAACCGATGATGTCGACGAGTAGGCGTTCGGCCAGCCGGTGCTTGCGCATCACGGCGACGGCGAGGGTGCGGCCTTTGGGAGTCAGTTCGAGATGACGGTCGCCCGCCACCTGCAGCAGCCCGTCGCGTTCCATCCGGGACACAGTCTGGCTGACCGTGGGCCCGCTCTGCTCCAGACGTTCGGCGATGCGGGCGCGCAGCGGCACCACGCCCTCTTCCTCGAGGTCGTAGATGGTCCGCAGGTACATTTCTGTGGTATCGACCAGATCGTTCATCAGCACCCTCCGTCGGGGCAGAGTCTACCCGTCTAGCTGGCATAACGGTGCGGTCTCCCGTCGACCGTGCGTGTCATACGTGGCAGGTCGTACAGCGCCGACAAGCAGGTGTGGCCCGCCGGATTCCCGCGGGCCACACCTTGAGGGGGAGTCTTTAGCTGGCGTACGAGCGGAGACGGTCGGCGCGCTCGCCGTGGCGAAGCTTGGCCATGACCTCACGCTCGATCTGGCGGACCCGCTCGCGGGACAGCCCGAACAGCTTGCCGATCTGGTCCAAAGTGCGCGGCTGTCCGTCGTCCAAGCCGAACCGCAGCCGGATCACCTGGTGCTCGCGTTCGTCGAGCGTGGCGAGCACACTGCGGATGTCGGTGTGCAGCAACTCGGAGATGACCGCGTTCTCAGCCGACATCGCCTCGGCATCTTCGATGAAGTCACCCAGGGGCGCCTCTTCGTCGCTGCCTACCGGCATATCCAGGCTCACCGGGTCGCGGCTGTGCTCCAGCAGGTCGTTGATCTTCTCGACGGGAATACCGGATTCGGTCGCGAGCTCGTCGTCGGTGGCTTCACGGCCGAGGTTCTGGTGCATTTCCCGCTTGATTCGGGCGAGCTTGTTGACCTGCTCGACCAAGTGAACCGGCAGCCGGATGGTGCGGCTCTGGTCGGCCATGCCGCGCGTGATCGCCTGACGGATCCACCAGGTGGCGTAGGTGGAGAACTTGAAACCCTTGGTGTAGTCGAACTTCTCCATCGCGCGGATCAGGCCGAGGTTTCCTTCCTGAATCAGGTCCAGCAGCGGCATGCCGCGCCCCGTGTAGCGCTTGGCCAGTGACACGACCAGCCGCAGATTGGCTTCGAGCAGGTGCCGGCGTGCCGCCTCGCCGTCGCGCACGACGATCGCGAGATCGCGTTTGCGGTTCTCGCCGAGACGCTTACGGGTCTCGAGAAGGTGTGCGGCGTAAAGGCCGGCCTCAATTCGCTTGGCCAACTCGACCTCGTCTGCCGCGTTGAGCAACGCAGTCTTGCCGATGCCGTTCAGGTACACCCGCACCAGGTCAGCAGCTGGACTTTGGGCGTCCAAATCTTGGTCGACCCGGCTGGTGGTGGCGTTTGCCATTGCGGCCTCCTGATCACCTTGAACTGTCATGGAGTGCAACGCTCGATGCGCGGTGGAAGTTCCCGCATGACCCGTCGGGTATCCCCTCTGATCTGCGGTTATGCGCCGACGGCCTGAGAATGTGCTGAGAAAAAAGCCAGAGTGTCCTAATCCGGGTTGGACTCGGCCCGATTCGCGTTCCCGGTCTGCTGCCCGGCAGCGGTTCCCGGCGCGAGTTGGGGTTGTGTCGCGTGCCCGGACACGACCCTGAAATGCGGTCGATTCTCGAAGCGGCGTGGCTCGTCGGCGCGCCGCGGCGGGCGGTCGTTGGCGATCAGCACCGCGATCCACGGCAACGGCACGGATGCTGCAACGATCAGCAGTGAGATCAGTCCGTTGTGCCAAATCCCATATGCGACCGCGGCGAGGATCAGCGCGGGGATGCGAAACGTCATCAATGTGAGGTACTTGCGCACCCGCTGGCGGTGCTCTTCTTCATAGGGCAGCGCGGCGGCGGTGATCAGGACCGGTCGTCCCTCGTCGTCGAAACTCAGCTCGTGGCCGTGTTTCATACCTCCACTGTTTCACACCGGCGGCCGGGGTGCGGGATCGGTTTCTCGCAGCCGAATAACCGGGCACAATGGCGAGCATGCAGACCCAGACGATCGAACGCACCAAGCCCGACGAACGCGTCGACGATGGGACCGACAGCGATATTCCGAAGTACTTCCACTACGTCAAGAAGGACAAGATCGCCGAGAGCGCCGTGATGGGCACACACGTGGTGGCGCTGTGCGGCGAGGTCTTCCCCGTGACCAAGTCACCCAAACCCGGGTCGCCGGTGTGCCCCGACTGCAAACGGATCTACGAGAAGCTCAAGAAGGGCTGACCTGTTCGGCCTCGGCGGGCTCTTGCTGCTGTTGGTCCGTCGGCTCGTCACTGACAATCTCTTCGGTGCGGGACTTCAGCCACCACTGGAACCGTCGCACATGGGTGGCCGGTGCCGGCCACTGCTCCTGGATCCCGTTGTTCAGTTGGGCGCCGATGACCACCGCGAACCCGAGGAAGAACGCGAACAGCAGGAATGCGATCGGCGTTGCGAGCGCCCCGTAGGTGTAGCCGGTACTGGTGATCCACTGCAGATAAAGGCGCAGTCCGTTGCTGGCGATCAAGAACACCACGGTGGCGAGGATGGCGCCGGGCAGCAGACGGTGCGTGGGCAACGGCTTGGGCAAGGACACGCGGTAGAGGACGGTGACGATCAGCGACAGGCCGAAGCCCAGCAACGGGTAGTAGCCGTACTGCAGCACGCTGTTCCAGCTGTCGGGAATCCACTGCGCGATTTTCTCGGGCCCGAGGGCCAGCACCGGCATGACAACGATCGCGATGACGAGCATCACCACGTAGATGCCCAGCGCAAAGAAACGCTGGCGTACCGGATGGCGCAGCAGTGTTTGGCCGTGCGCCTCCACCACGGCGTCGACGAACGCGGAGATCGCGGACGATCCGGCCCACAGCGAGACCACAAAGCCGAACGAGACGACCTCGCCCCGTGCGTGCTGCAAGATGTCGTTGATCGTCGGCGTGATGATCTCGTTGACCACGTTCTTGGAGAAGAAGCTGTTGGCCGCGCTGACGAGCCTGTGCTCGATGGTTGGCAGCGTGTTCGGCCCGAACCACGGTGCGATGTACGCCAGGCTGCCCAGCAGTCCCAGCAACAGCGGCGGTAGCGACAAGACCTGCCAGAACGCAGCCTGGGCGGACTCGGAGAAGATCGAGTCGTCCCAGGCCTTCGACAACGTCCGCGTCACCACCCGAAGGAGTTGACGCTTCTGCGGTTTGGCCGGTGCTTGGTCCGTCATGACCAACCCAGCATTACCGACAGATACCACCCGTGCCCAGCGCGCGCGCCGGGGGACCGTCGATCAGCCGTCGACGGGGGCGCTGACTTCCAGCACGGCCGCCAGTTCGACGAGTCTGGATTCGTGCTCGTTAGCGTGGTGCTGGCAGAACAGCAATTCACCACCGGACGGCAGCTTGGCTCGGACACGAGCAGCGGCGCCGCAGCGATCGCAGCGGTCAGCCCTGGTGAGTTCCGGACTGGTCAACGTTGCGTTCATAGCGGTCTCCCGTTTGGTTTCGCGTCTGTCTACTGTGACAGACGCATTTGGATTCGGCCTTGTTCCACGGCCCCCTGCAGGTGTGTCGTCTTTCACGTTTTGCATCGCCCGTCGTTGGTGGATGGTTACGAAGTGGCACTGTTGTTGCACATCTGTTCTCCGGCGGAGTGGGCGCGGGCTCAGCAGTGTGGCGAACACCGTCCCGACTCGCTGCGCTCTGTCGGCTTCGTGCACTTGTCCTCGCCGCGGCAGGTTCACCTGCCCGCCAACCGGCTGTACGCCGGGCGGAGCGACCTGCTCCTGCTGCACGTCGACACCGCTGGCCTCGAGGCGCCTCTACGGTGGGAACCGGGCGATGCAACCGACCCCGCGTCGATATCGTCTGCTCTTCGCGCAAGCGGCTCATCGATGGTGTTCCCGCATCTGTACGGCCCGCTGCCGGTGCATGCCGTGGTCGCCGTCAGGCCCTATCGGCCCGGGCCAGACGGGCGGTTCGCGCCGATTCAGTCGACGACGTAGGCGTCGGCCTCGATCTCCACCAACAGGGTGGGATCGATCAGCGCGGTCACTTCGACCATGGTGGCGGCGGGCCCGATCTCGCCGAAGACCTCGGCGTGCACGGCGGCTATTTCGCGCCAGTGCGCGATGTCGGTGACGAAGATGCGGGTCCGGACGACATCACCCAAGCCGGCGCCGGCCTCAGTGAGCGCAGTCTCTATGCGCTGCAACGCATTCCGCGTCTGGGTGGCGACGTCGTCGCCGCTGCCCGTTGTGCCGGCGACCGCGACATAGGGCCCGACACGTACTGCCCGGGAATAGCCGACTTCGGACTCGTAGCTCGAGTCTGATGACACGTTGAGGCGCACCTTGCGGAGCGTATCGGAAACCCGAGAATGCCATTACCTACACTGACCCATCGTGGGAATTCTGCTGGGCTTCGCGCCGTGGATCGTTTATTGGGTGCTTGTCGGTAACGTCCCGTTCACGACGGCCGTGCTGGTCGCGCTCGCGATCGCTGTCCTGTCGTTCGTCATCGGGCGGCTTCGGGGGGCGGCCGGCCGGACGCTTGAAATCGGCGCTATCACAACGTTTTTGGTGCTCACAGTCCTCACGTTCACGCTGAGTCAATCGTTCATGGAGCAGTGGATGCAGCCGCTGAGCAATGCGGGGATCTTTCTGGTCGCCTTTGTCGGTGTGCTGGTGGGCAGACCGTTCGTGCGTGAGTTCGCCGCGGCGGACCAGCCACCCGAGGTCGTCGAGAGCAAGCTGTTCGGCAGGATCACCGCGCTGCTGACGTGGATCTGGGTGGCCGCGTTCGCGGGGATGACGGTCTCGTCGCTCATCCCGCCGATCGTGTACGGCAAGGCGACGATTCTGGACACGAAGACGCCGCTGTCGTTCGTCTGCTACTGGGTCGTCCCGTTCGCATTGCTGGGCCTGGCAGCGCTGGCGTCCCGCGTTCTTCCCGAGCGCATGGCCCCCGAGCCCGAGGACCTCGTACGCAAGACTTCTTTCGTCGCATTCGCGGATGCGGAGATCGACACGCTGATGTACCTCGCGACCGAGCACGCCAACCGGGAAGCCGGTGCGGGCAAGGAAGCCTACGACGTCAGGATCGGCAGTAAAGGCATCCCGCTGATGGGTGACGAGACGCGGGAGTCATGGCCGTCGACGTACAAGGTGCGCGCGCGGAAGTAGACGCGTCAACAGGGATCGCCGGGCGGAGTGTAGTAGGGCACGCCTTCGGCGGTGTAGCACGGCACCTCGCCGGGGACGTACGGCGTGGCGGCCGAGGCGATAGCCACGTCACCCGCGACGTTGGTGCAGCCACCCACCGAGACATGGCGTCCGCCCGCGCTCCCGCAAACGTCGGCCTGCGCTGCGGGCGCGACGGCGATTGGTGCCAGGGCCGCTACCGCCGTGGCCGTCAAGAGCGCAGCTGTCAGCTTTCTCATCGCACAGTTCCTTCTGTCAGCCCGGCCCGAGCGTAATTATCACGCTTGCCAATTGAAGCGTCATGGTTTTGGGCCCTCTGCCTCTCGCGCGCCGAATGTGCGGTGGCGGCGAGATCTCGCGCGATTTGTCGCAGTGCGCTCACGTTGGGCGCCGAGAGCCCCTAAATCTCGGCCCGACGAATTGGTCCGGGCACTGAGCCAGGTCTGAGTCAGTCGAGATAGTCGCGCAGGACTTGAGAGCGGCTGGGGTGCCGCAGCTTTGACATCGTCTTGCTCTCAATCTGGCGGATCCGCTCGCGGGTGACGCCGTACACCTGGCCGATCTCGTCGAGCGTGCGTGGCTGGCCGTCGGTCAACCCGAACCGCAGCCGCACCACGCCCGCCTCGCGCTCCGAGAGCGTCTCCAGCACCGACTGCAACTGGTCTTGCAGCAGTGTGAAGCTCACCGCGTCGACGGCAACCACGGCCTCGGAATCCTCGATGAAATCGCCGAGCTGCGAATCGCCCTCGTCGCCGATGGTCTGGTCCAACGAGATCGGCTCACGCGCATACTGCTGGATCTCCAGCACCTTTTCCGGCGTGATGTCCATTTCCTTGGCGAGTTCCTCTGGACTAGGCTCGCGACCCAAGTCCTGCAACAGTTCTCGTTGAATCCGGCCGAGCTTGTTGATCACCTCGACCATGTGCACCGGAATGCGGATCGTGCGTGCTTGGTCGGCCATCGCCCTGGTGATCGCCTGCCGAATCCACCAGGTTGCGTATGTCGAGAACTTGTAACCCTTTGTGTAGTCGAACTTCTCGACCGCCCGGATCAATCCGAGGTTGCCCTCTTGGATCAGGTCCAAAAACGCCATCCCGCGTCCGGTGTAGCGCTTGGCCAGTGAAACCACCAACCGCAGGTTCGCCTCGAGCAGGTGGTTCTTTGCCCGGTCGCCATCACGGCAGATCCATGCCATGTCGCGTCGCTGCGCAGCAGGCAGCTTCTCGCCCTTCTCGACGAGCTCGGTCATCAGCTGGGTGGCGTAGAGGCCGGCCTCGATCCTCTTGGCCAGTTCCACTTCCTCCTCGGCGTTGAGCAGCGCGACCTTGCCGATCTGCTTGAGGTAGGCGCGTACCGAGTCCGCCGAGGCTGTCAGCTCCGCGTCCTTGCGGGCCTGGCGGAGGGCTTCGGATTCTTCTTCGTCCCAGACGAAGTCGCCCGAGGCCTTGTCCTTCTCGCTCGGCTCGGGCAGTTCGTCGTCGTCGCCGGCTGCGACCACTGCGGCAGCCTCGACGGTAACGGCCTCGGCGTCGGGCTCCTCGGCATCGGCGGCCGTCTCGGCGTCGTCGTCCGCGTCGTCCTCGAGGTCCTCGAGTTCCAGATCGGTGTCCTCGACCTCGATGTCGTCGCCGGGTTCGGCGTCGTCGAGTTCGATGTCGGTGCCGGCGTCGAGATCGTCGACCTCTTCTTCGACCTCGACCGCCGCGCCCTTGGCCTTCGGAGCCGGCGCTTCGGCCTTTTTCGTACGACTGCGCGCGGACTTGGCCGGTTCGGGCTTAGCAGCCTTCGCGCGCGAGGCCGGCGCCTTGGTCGCCTTGGTCGCGGCCTTCGCCGGCGCCTTGCGCGCGGTCTTGGTGGGTGTCTTGGCCGCGGTCTTTGCGGAAGTCTTGGGGGCGGCTTTGGCGGTGGCTTTGGTCGCGGGCTTAGTCTTCGGCTTCGCTTTCACGGACTTGGCCGGTGCTGCCTTGGTTGTCTTGGCGGTTCTGGTCGTCTTGGTCGTCGTCTTGGCCGCTCGCTTGGCCGGCGCCGACGAGTTGGACTTCGCAGAGGTCCGGGATTTGGTAGCGGTACGCTTCGCCGGCTGTGCTGTCGCCGTGCTGGCCCTCGTCGCTGCCACGTATGCCCCTTCACCTCTGCCGACCTCGACGGCTGGCGCCGCTAGAGCAAGCGTTCCCGCCCAAGCAGGCTCGCTGGCGCTATCTCGAATGTCGGCGCGTTATCAGTCCTGGATTGTGCCGCTGTCTTCGATTTGCGGCCGCCGGCGACCATTGTAACGACAGCGCGCGCTCAAACCGTGCTGAGCGGGCTGACTGCGCAGGTCGGATCCACCTGTGCGGCCATCGCAGCACCGACGATTCCCGCCGTGTTCTGCAGCGCGGCGGGCACCACCGGCGTCCGGCATTTCAGCAGCGGGACCCACTTTTCCGCCTTGCGACTGATGCCACCGCCCACGATGAAGAGATCCGGCCAGATCGTGTTCTCGATCGCCACGAGCACCTTGGTGACTTCCGGCGCCCAGCGCTTATAGCTCCAGTCATTGCGTTCTTTCACCGATGACGCGGCCCGATGCTCGGCCTCCATGCCCCCGACCTCGATGTGACCGAATTCGGTGTTGGGCAACAGGACTCCGTTGTGGATGACGGCCGAGCCGATGCCGGTGCCGAACGTCAGGAGCACGATGACACCGCTGTTGTCTTTGCCCGCCCCGTACCTCTCCTCGGCCAGCCCGGCGGCGTCGGCGTCGTTGAGCACCGAAACCAACTGTCCGTCCAGCGCGGAGGAGATCTGCTCGCTCACCTTCGCGCCGATCCACGACTTGTCGACGTTGGCGGCGGTGCGAACCACGCCGTTGGTCACCACGCCCGGGTACGTCACGCCGAGAGGGCCCGTCCAGCCGAATTCCTTGACGACAGCGGCGACTGTCTTGGCCACCGCCTTCGGAGTTGCGGGCTGCGGTGTGGGGAATTTGTACCGGTCGCCCACGAGCTGTCCGGTCTCGAAATCGACAATGCCGCCCTTGACGCCGCTGCCGCCGACGTCGACGCCGAATCCGCGGCCCACAGACACAGGGGGCGGTTCGGTTTCGTTTGCGGGCGTGTCGGTCGCGGTCATGACACTCCTCGGCGAGGCGGGCAAGGATGCGACCCCAACCCTACTAACCCACGCCGTCTCGTGTTGCGATGTTGCGGTGAGCAGACCTGCCGCCGACGCGGCCCAGCTGCGTGCGGTGGCCGAGCAACTGGCAACGGAGGCCGCACAGTTCGTGCGTGTGCGACGCGCCAGCATCTTCGGCGACGGCCGCGCAGAATCCGACGGCGCAACGGTGCACTCTAAGAGCACGCGGACCGACCCGGTGACCGTCGTGGACACCGAGACCGAGCAGCTGTTGCGCGACCGGCTTTCGCAGCTGCGTCCGGGCGAGGCCGTGCTGGGTGAAGAGGGGGGCGGTCCACGGCAGCGCGACCATCTCACCTGGGTGCTCGATCCGATCGACGGCACGGTCAACTTCATGTATGCGGTCCCGGCGTACGCGGTGTCAGTCGCAGCTCAGGTCGACGGGATATCGGTGGCCGGTGCGGTCGCCGACGTGACCGGTGGCCGGGTCTATTCCGCCGCGCTCGGTTTGGGTGCGCATGTGGTGGAAGCCGATGGCGGTCTGAAAGCATTGCGCTGCAACACGATCGATGATCCGGCGATGGCGCTCGTCGGGACGGGTTTCGGATATGCGCCGGCCCGCAGGTCCGCGCAGGCCGCGGTACTTTCCAGAGTGTTGCCGCGGGTACGCGACATTCGTCGTGTCGGGTCGGCAGCGCTGGATTTGTGCATGGTGGCCGCGGGTCACCTCGACGCGCACTACGAGCATGGGCTGAAGATCTGGGACTGGGCGGCGGGCGCGCTCATCGCGGCCGAAGCCGGCGCGGTGGTAGCGCTACCAGCCTCCGAGGCGGGTCTCACGCTGGCGGCCGCGCCCGGGATCGCCGACGCGCTGCGCGATCTCGTCGAGTCAGCAGCTGCTGGTGTGGATCTTCGCTAACAACGACAAATCCGGCGGCGCTGTCGCCTCTGGTCGCAGGCTGGCCAGCATCGCGTCGATCTGGTCGCTGTGTGTCAATGCCTTGAACTCGGTGCCCAGCGCCAAATCGACGGTGTCGTCGGCGCGGCTGTCCTGATAAAGCTCGACGCAGGGCGCGACCAGCCACACTGCCGCGGCGGCCGCCTGTCCGTCCCGGCCGAACCTGATCTGGCCCTGACAGACGAGCTTCGTGTTGGCGTACAGCGGGTCGTTGGCCGCCGATGGCTGGCCGAACCCGAGATCGCGCAGGCTTCCGGCGATGTCCCCGGCTTGGCCGCCTTGGCCGCTCGCATTCAGCACCTTTACCTTGACGTCGGCCAACTTGGCGGGTGCGACGTCGGTCATCGTCGTCCTGGGAATCTGCTCGCCAAGCGTGGGTTGCGACGGGTCGCTGGGCCCGGGCGGCGGATTGCATGCCATGGCCTCGTGGACGTTCGACGGCCGGGTCAGCGCGATCACCCAGATGATCACAGTGATGACGAAGAGAACCGCCGCGGCGATGATTGCCGGCATGAAATTGCGGCGGCGAAACGGCCGTCCGTGCTTGTCGTATGCGGTGCCTTCGGCGATTTGCGCGACCACCCCTGCACTGTAGAGTGCGCGGGCGACGAGCCGTTAAGCGCAGAGCAAACAGCCCATACCGCAGTCGGTGTCCCCTTGACGAGGGGTGTGACGTAAATCACACTTGAACACTTCGGAATACGGGCACGAAAAGTTTGGCGGATGCGTTCGGGACTGGTACAAAGCTCTGCTGCAGTAGTTGGAAGGGGGCAATGCGATGCCTACGGACTACGACGCCCCGCGGCGCACCGAGACCGACGACGTGTCCGAGGACTCGCTGGAAGAGCTCAAGGCACGCCGTAACGAGGCCCAGTCGGCGGTCGTCGACGTCGACGAATCAGAGTCGGCCGAGTCGTTCGAGCTGCCCGGCGCCGATCTGTCTGGCGAAGAGCTGTCGGTGCGTGTCATTCCGAAGCAAGCTGACGAGTTCACCTGTTCCAGTTGCTTCCTGGTGCATCACCGCAGCCGGCTGGCCAGCGAGAAGAACGGCCGGATGATCTGCACGGACTGCGCCGCCTAGGTCCTCCTCAAGGCCGCCAGCACCAGTTCGGGATGGCGGCTACTCACCAGCCAGTACGGTGTCGGATCGTCAGGGTCGTCGAGAACCACCAGCACCATCGGCCCTACCCACGCGCGATGCAGCACGAATGCGGCGGGATCGAGCTGTCGGCCCAGTGCCGCCGACTTCGCCGTCACCGGAATTTCGGCCGAGCGGGAAATGACGCCGGCAGGCAGATGCGCGGGCCCGGCCCACAGCACCGGCATGCCGTCCCCACCTGTCGTCACTCGAACCTCGTAGCGCCCGAACCAGATCAGAACGCCCGCCGCGATCGCACACAACACCGCGAACGACATCCAGTCGGGCAGCTGTTGGGCCGCCCGGTTGACTTCCAGGGCGATCAGCGCCGCCACACCGAACGCGGGCGGCCACCACCACCAGGGGACAGTTAACCGCTCGCGATATCGCACGGAGTGCGACGTTGCGGCCGGTCTCGACACGCGGCCAAGAGTAGTCTCTGGGGTCGTGTCCACCCGTCTCGCAGTCGTGCGCCTGGACCCGGATCTGCCGATGCCCAGCCGAGCTCACGACGGTGATGCAGGCGTCGACCTGTACAGCGCGCAAGACGTCGAACTCGGCCCTGGTGAGCGTGCGCTAGTGCCCACCGGAATAGCTGTGGCTATCCCATACGGAATGGTCGGGCTGGTTCACCCGCGCTCGGGACTGGCTGCCCGCGTGGGGCTTTCGATCGTGAACAGCCCGGGGACCATCGATGCGGGTTATCGCGGAGAGATTAAGGTGGCGCTGATAAACCTCGACACCCGCACACCAATCGCCGTGCACCGCGGCGACCGGATCGCGCAGCTACTGGTGCAGCGGGTCGAGTTGCCCGAATTGATCGAGGTGTCGTCGTTCGACGAAGCCGGTCTTGCGCAGACGACGCGCGGTGACGGCGGACACGGCTCCTCCGGAGGACATGCGAGCTTGTGATGACCCATGGCAGGCACGCGGCGCCTGACCCCGACGAGACGCCTCGCACCATCGATCCCGACGTCGACGGACCGTTCGACATCGAGGACTTCGACGACCCGTCACAGGCCGAGACGGCGCGGCTCGATCTTGGCTCGGTACTGCTGCCGATACCTGAAACCGGCCAACTCCAAGTTGAACTCACCCCGATGGGCTCACCCAGCGCCGTGTGGGTGATCACCCCCAACGGCCGGTTCACCGTCGCGGCGTATGCCGCACCGAAGAGCGCCGGGCTCTGGCGCCACGTAGCCACCGAGCTGGCGGACGCGCTGCGTAAAGACGACAACACCACGAAGACGTCGATCGAGACCGGGCCGTGGGGGCGGGAAGTGGTCGGCATCAGCCCGAACGGAATCGTGCGCTTCATCGGGGTCGACGGGTATCGCTGGATGATCCGCTGCGTGGTCAACGGGCCCGCCGAAACGGTCGGTGCGCTGACGGCTGAGGCGCGAAATGCTCTGGCGGACACGGTGATACGTCGCGGCGACACCCCGATGCCGGTGCGCACGCCGTTGCCGGTCGAGCTTCCCGAGGCGATGGCCCAGCAGTTGCGAGCCGCAGCTGAACAAGCAGCTCAGCAGCAGGCCGCGCCTCCGGAACCGACCGCACGCCGCTCTGCGCCGGGATCGGCGATGCAGCAGTTGCGTACGACGATGGGCGGCTAGGTTTCCTTCAGTGCGGCCACGCACGCCGCGCCCAGCGCCGACGGGTCGGCGCCCATCTCCTCCAATGTCACTGTGCGCAGCGCCGCGCGCGCTGCCGCACTGACCCACTCGGCGGCGACGTGCGCCGGGTGTACCGGGTCGTCCACCGCGGCGGCGACGCCCATGGGCGCCACGAGTCGTTGGAGCTGCACGCGCGTGACGGCCGTGAAGCCGGCGGCCTCCTCCATCGCGTCGGGCAGCCCGGGCCACTGGGACGCCCACGAGCGGGCCAGCTCGTCGGCGAGCCACCTCGGGCTCGACGCACGTATCTGCGCAGTCGCTGCGGCCAGGCCGTCGCGTCGTAACATCGCTGCGGAGTGCCGAGCGGCCAGCGCAGCGGGCGCCCCGTCGGGCGGGCCCGTCCACGGCGGCAACGCGGCCAGCACGGCGACCGTGCGATCCGGGTGGGCCAGAGCCCACGCGACTGCGACCGCGGCCCCGATCGACACACCGCCCACCGCCACCGGGTCCTGCGCGGCTGCGGTGTCGAGCGCGTCGAGGTAGCCGTTGACCAGCGCCGACGGCCGTGGCGCGGGCGCAACGAGCGATGCGCCGACCGCCTCGAGTGGTCGGGAAAATACCCGGTCGACGTAGTCTTCGTCGGACCCCGTTCCGGGCAAGACCACCACGCGCACCCCGCGCAGGTCGACGGCCATCACACGATCCTGCCCGCTGTCAGACACGCCACACTTGCCTGCCCGTCCATTGCGTGGCAAAGCGCTGACGAGAGGTCTACCGTTGCGGAGGCAGGGTGCGAATGCACAAAGACGTGTAGGAGTTGGTCATGGGTACGGCCGATGGAATTCTGCGCCGTCTCACCAAGCGGTTGACGGAAGACCCTGAGCAACGCGACGCCGAAGAACTGACCGACGAAGCCGCGCACAGCGGAGCACAGCGGGCTATCGACTGCCAGCGCGGTCAGGAAGTCACGATGGTCGGCACCCTGCGCAGCGTCGAAGCCAACGCCAAGGGATGCGCGGGTGGGGTCAAGGCCGAACTGTTCGACGGCACTGACGCCGTCACGCTCGTCTGGCTGGGTCAGCGCCGCATCGCCGGCATCGAACCGGGGCGCACTCTGAAGGTGCACGGGCGCCTCGGCAAGCTCGAGAACGGATCGAAGGCGATCTACAACCCGCACTACGAGATTCAGCGCTGACTCTTGTTCTGAACCGCCGGAGACGTGTGAACGAAGAACGCAACGTCCCGCGGGCGCTGCTGGAGCAGATGGGCGGCGTCAGTGGGCTGATCTACTCGTCGCTGCCAGTGCTCGTGTTCGTCCCGGTCTCGACGCTTTACGGCCTGCGGGCGGCGATCATCGCTGCGCTGGCCGTGGCGACGCTGATCCTCGTCTGGCGGCTGTGCCGACATGAGACCGCCCAGCCGGCGATCTCGGGCTTCATCGGCGTGGGCATCTCCGCCGCGATCGCTTACTGGTTGGGGGAGGCCAAGGGCTATTTCGCGTGGGGCATGTGGAGTTCACTGGTGTATGCCGCCGTGTTCGCCGGTTCGGTGCTGATCCGACGACCGATCGTCGGCTACATCTGGGGCTGGATCAAAGACCACGACTCCAGTTGGCGCCGTGTGCGAAAAGCCGTGTGGGCCTACGACATTGCGACGCTGATCTGGGTCGTGGTGTTTGTGTCCCGGTTCCTCGTCAAGCAGTACTTCTACGACCTCGACCAGATCGGTTGGCTGGGTGTGACCACCATCGTGATGGGCTGGCCGCTGACGGTGCTCGCCGCGCTGCTGATGTACTTCCCGATCCGGGTGGCCCAGCGTGCGGTGCACGCTGCCGACCGCGACGAGGCCGTCGACTCCGACCCGGAACCCAGCACCGAAGCGTCCTAGCCGGGCGGCAACAGCAGGGTCCGCAATTCGTCCTCGACTTCGGCCGTCGCCACGAACAGCAACTCGTCACCGCCTTCCAGCGGCTCGTCGGACTCGGGCACGATCACCCGCGGCCCGCGCAAGATCGTCACCAGGGACGCGTCGCGCGGCAGCTCCAGCCTGCGTACCGGCCGCCCGCCCCACGGCGTGTCGTCGGGCAACGTGATCTCGACGAGGTTTGCCTGGCCCTGCCGAAACTCCATGAGCCGCACCAGATCTCCGACTGCGACCGCCTCTTCGACCAGTGACGCCAGCATCCGCGGTGTGGAGACGGCGACGTCGACGCCCCAGGCGTCGTCGAACAACCACTCATTGCGTGGGTCGTTGACGCGGGCCACCACGCGGGGAACGGCGAACTCGGTCTTGGCGAGCAGGCTCACGACGACGTTGGCCTTGTCGTCGCCGGTCGCCGCGATGACAACGTCATAACCTTCGAGGTGCACAGACTCGAGCAGCGAAAGCTCGCACGCGTCGCCGAGCTGCCAGCGAGCAGCCGGGATCGCGTCTTCGTCGACGTGGTCGGGGTTGCGTTCGAGCAGGGTGATGTCGTGTCCGTTCTCGATCAGCTCCCGCGCGATCGACCGCCCGACTGCGCCCGCCCCGGCAATCGCGACTTTCACTCGCCCGCATCCTCGCTGGGCGGCAGCGCGGCGATCGCCATCGCCTCGGCGATGCGACCGGCGATGGCCGCGATGTACACCTGGTCGCCCGCCTGAACAACCGTCTTCGCTTCCGGCAGCAGGCCATTGCCGAACCGGATGATGAACGCCACCCGCGCGCCCGTCGCGCCCTCGAGCTCGGTGACCGGGCGGCCCACCCAGTCCTCGTGCAGCGCAACCTCGGTGACCCCGACGTTGCCCGACGGGTCGCGCCACTTGGTGGTCTCCGTTTCCCTGGTCAGCACGTTGAGCAACCGGTCGGTGGTCCAGGGCACCGTCGCGACGGTCGGGATACCGAGCCGCTCGTAGACCGCCGCCCGCTTGGCGTCGTAGATGCGCGCGACCACCCGCTGCACACCGAAGGTCTCACGGGCCACGCGCGCGGAGATGATGTTCGAATTGTCGCCCGACGACACGGCCGCGAACGCGCCGGCCTCTTCGATTCCGGACCGCAGCAGCACGTCGCGGTCAAAACCCATGCCCAGCACCCGCTCGCCGGGAAACTCCGGGGAGAGCCGGTTGAAGGCGGCGCTGTCGCGGTCGATGACGGCTACGTCGTGGCCAATCCGCGCCAGAGCGTCGGCAAGGGATGCACCCACGCGTCCGCATCCCATCACCACGACACGCAAGTTCGGTCCTTCCACCGGAGGCGCTCGGCGCCGACATCCTGCCCAGGCGGGAAACTGTTTGGACAACGCTACAGCCACACCCGTGCTGGGCTTAATGTTGGTCCTCGTGTCCAAGCTATCGACGGCTACCCGGCGGCTGTTTCTGGGACAACCGTTTCGCAGCGACAAACTGGCGCACACGCTGCTTCCCAAACGGATCGCCCTGCCGGTCTTCGCCTCTGACGCGCTGTCGTCGGTCGCATACGCACCGGAGGAGATCTTCTTGGTGCTCTCGGTGGCCGGACTGACCGCCTACTCAATGGCGCCGTGGATCGGGCTGGCCGTGGCCGCGGTGATGCTGATCGTGATCGCCAGCTACCGCCAGAACGTGCATGCCTATCCGTCCGGTGGCGGTGACTACGAGGTGGTGACCACCAACCTTGGGCAGACGGCCGGGCTGACCGTGGCCAGCGCGCTGCTCGTGGACTACGTGCTCACGGTCGCGGTGTCGATGGCGTCGGCGATGTCCAACATCGGCTCGGCGATACCGTTTGTCGCGGAGAACAAGGTGTGGTTCGCCGTCGCTGCGATTCTGCTTCTCACGTCGATGAACCTGCGCGGCATCCGCGAATCCGGCACCGCGTTCGCGATTCCGACCTATGCGTTCATGATCTGCATCTACGCCATGCTCGGGTGGGGCCTTTTCCAGGTCCACATCCTCGGGCACCATCTGCAAGCCGAATCGGCGAACTTCGCGGTGCATGCCGAGAAAAGCAACGTCATGGGCGTCGCGCTGGTTTTCCTAGTGGCGCGGGCGTTTTCGTCGGGTTGCGCGGCGCTGACCGGCGTCGAAGCGATCAGCAATGGGGTGCCCGCTTTCCGAAAGCCGAAGTCGCGCAACGCCGCAACGACGTTGGCAATGCTCGGTCTGATCGCGATCACGCTGTTCCTCGGCATCATCCTGCTCGCCAGAGACACCGGTGTGAAGATCGCCGACCGCCCGCATGAGCAGTTGATCGGCGCTCCCGCCGACTACCAGCAGAAGACCTTGGTCGCGCAGCTTGCTCACACGGTGTTCGGCGGATTCCCTGTTGGCTTGTGGATCATCGCGGGGGTCACCGCACTGATCCTGGTGCTGGCCGCCAACACCGCGTTCAACGGCTTCCCGGTGCTCGGCTCGATCCTCGCCCAGGACCGGTACCTGCCCAGGCAGCTGCACACCCGCGGCGACCGGCTCGCGTTCTCCAACGGCATCCTGTTTCTCGCACTGGCGGCGATCGCGTTCGTCGTGGCTTTCCGCGCGGAGGTGACCGCACTCATCCAGCTGTACATCGTCGGGGTGTTCGTGTCGTTCACGCTGAGTCAGATCGGGATGGTGCGGCACTGGACGTGGCTGCTGCGCACCGAAGAGGACGCGGCAGCAAGGCGCAGGATGATGCGCTCGCGGGTGATCAACGGCATCGGGTTGCTGTGCACGGGCACGGTGCTGGTTGTCGTGGTGGTGACGAAGTTTCGCCAGGGAGCGTGGATCGCGATTCTGGCGATGTCGGCCATGTTCGTCATCATGAAGCTGATCCGTCGTCACTACGACACTGTGGCGCGCGAACTGGCCGAGCAGGAAGCCGAACAGGGTGAAGTGGTGCTGCCCAGCCGCAACCACGCGGTGGTGCTGGTGAGCAAGCTTCACCTGCCCACCCTGCGCGCGCTGGCCTACGCGAGGGCCACCCGCCCCGACACGCTCGAGGCGATCACCGTCAACGTCGACGACGGTGAGACCCGCGAGCTCGTGCACAAGTGGGAGGAAAGCGACATCAACGTCCCGCTGAAGGTGATCGCGTCGCCGTACCGGGAGATCACGCGTCCGGTGCTGGACTACGTGAAGCGGGTGAGCAGGGAATCGCCGCGCACCGTGGTCACCGTGTTCATCCCCGAGTACGTCGTCGGTCACTGGTGGGAACACGTGCTGCACAATCAAAGTGCGCTGAGGCTGAAGGGCAGGCTGCTGTTCGAACCCGGCGTGATGGTGACTTCTGTTCCGTGGCAACTGAGTTCGTCGGAGCGGTTGAAAGCCCTGCAGCCGCAGAGCGCTCCCGGTGACGCGCGCCGAGGGTTTCTTGATTGACCACGGAGCCGAGGACCGGCGACATCCGACCCACGAACTGATTCTGACCACGGGGGCCCCGGCCAACGGCGGAAGTTGCGTGGCGCATCTCGACGGCCAGGTGGTGTTCGTCCGATACGCACTGCCGGGGGAGAAGGTTCGGGCGCGGGTCACGCGCGAAGCCGACGCCTATCTGCACGCCGACGCCGTCGAGATCTTGGACGCATCGGCGGACCGGATCGAATCGTTGTGCCCGATCGCCGGCCCGGACGGCGCCGGCTGCTGCGACCTGGCGTTCGCGTCGCCGGAGGCAGCGCGACGGATCAAGGGTGCTGTGGTGGCAAACCAGCTCGAGCGGCTGGCCGGTTACCAGGCTCGGGAGTTGCAGGCCGAGCGGGTCGGCACTGGAGACCCGACGGGCTGGCGGACCCGGGTGCGGCTGGGGGTGGGTCATCGCGGCCGGATCGGTTTTCGTCGTCATCACAGCAACGAGATCTCGACCGCGCCCGACTGCGGCCAACTGCCGCCCGGAATGCTCGACAGCGTCCGTGACCGCACGTGGCCGGCTGGCGCCGAGATACACGTCGTGATCGACGACGACGGACAGCGTCACGTGGTGCGGGCAGGACCATGGGAAGGGCGCCGACGCGGTTTCGCGCGGCCGAATATCGAAGTGGTGGAGGGCAGTCGCGATTCGGTGCAGCGGGTCGGCGACCGAACGTGGCATATCCCGGTCACCGGGTTCTGGCAGTCGCATCGCGACGCGGCGCGGGTCTACAGCGAACTCGTCGGCTGCTGGGCCGGCCTCGAACGCGGGATGACCGCATGGGATCTGTACGGCGGCGCGGGCCTGTTCGCGGCAGTGCTGGCCGACGGGGTCGGCGAGATCGGCCAGGTGTTGACCGTCGACATGGGCAAGGCCGCCTCGCGTGCCGCATCGCGGGCATTGTCTGACCTGCCGCAGGTTCAGGTGATCAACGCGTCGGTGCGCAAGGTGCTCGCCGGGCTGCGCGAGCGCGCCGATGTCGCTGTCGTCGACCCACCGCGCAAGGGCGCCGGCAGGGAGGTCGTCAATCTGCTCGCCGACGCGGGAGTGCCGCGGATAATTCACGTGGGCTGTGAGGTGGCGTCCTTCGCCACGGACCTGAAGCGCTACCTGGCCAAGGGCTACCAGTTAGAGGAGTTGCGCGTGTTCGATGCGTTCCCGTTGACACATCACGTGGAATGCATCGCGGTGCTGTCGGCAGCACGGGCCTGACCCAGGCTTCGTGCGTAAACTGGCCAGATGCTTGAACAGATCCGCGGCCCCGCAGATCTGCAACGCCTTTCTCAGCACCAGCTCGCCGATCTCGCGGACGAAATCCGGCAGTTTCTGATCCACAAGGTTGCGGCCACCGGTGGACATCTGGGACCCAACCTCGGTGTGGTCGAGCTCACGCTCGCGCTGCATCGGGTGTTCGACTCTCCGCATGACCCGATCGTCTTCGACACCGGCCACCAGTCCTACGTGCACAAGATGCTGACTGGCCGCTGCCACGAATTCGACACGCT
>DATBFF010000220.1:0-3073 GCA_036558625.1 Mycobacterium sp.
CGACATCGTCGACGACGAGCAGTTGGTGCTCGATCTGCTGCTGCAGGAGAAGATCCTGGTGACGCAGGGCACTGGCTTCAATTGGCCTGCGCCGGACCATCTTCGGATTGTCACGCTGCCGTGGGCGCGGGATCTGGCCAATGCCATCGAGCGGCTGGGCAATTTCCTGTCCAGCTATCGGCAGTAGCTACCTGCCGTCGAGCAACTCGAGCAAATAGCCGCCATAGCCCGACTTGAGCAGGGTATGCGCCCGGTCCGCCAGCTGCTCGTCGTCGATGAAGCCGACCCGCCAGGCGACCTCTTCGGGCACGCTGATCTTCAGGCCTTGCCGCCGTTCGATGGTGCGCACGTAATCGCTTGCGTCCAACAGTGAGTCGAACGTTCCGGTGTCCAGCCATGCGGTACCCCGCGTCAGTACCTCGACGGAGAGCCGGCCGCGGTTCAGATAGGTCTGGTTGATCTCGGTGATCTCGTATTCTCCGCGTGCAGACTTGCGCAACCCACGAGCGATCTCCACCACGTCGTTGTCGTAGAAGTACAGGCCCGGTACCGCGTAGTGAGACTTCGGCGTAGCCGGCTTTTCTTCCAACGACAGCGCTGTGCCGTCATCGCCGAACTCGACGACGCCATACTCGGACGGGTTGGCCACCCAGTAGGCGAAAATGGCTCCGCCACTGATGTTTTGGAACCGAGCCAGGCCGGTGCCGAGTCCGGGGCCGTAGAAGATGTTGTCGCCCAAGACAAGCGCGACGCTGTCAGTACCGATGTGGTTCGCACCGATGACGAACGCCTGCGCCAGGCCGTCGGGCTGCTCCTGCACGGCGTAGGTGAGGTTGATGCCGAATGCCGAACCGTCGCCGAGCAGGCGTTGGAACGCCGCGGCGTCTTCGGGTGTGGTGATCACCTGGATGTCGCGGATGCCCGCCATGATCAGCGTGGACAGCGGGTAGTAGACCAGCGGCTTGTCGTACACCGGAAGCAGCTGCTTGCTGACGCCCATCGTGATCGGATACAGCCGCGTGCCAGATCCGCCGGCGAGGATGATGCCGCGCATGGTGGAAGGTTAGCCGTCGACGAGATCGGCTTCGGTCAGTTCAGTGGCTGCGAGCGCGGACTGCAGGTCGTCGTGGCGGTATATCGAGACCACCTTGTCGTGAACGATGCGGAACGCCGACGCCATCGTCTGCGGCGAGCCGGCATCGCCGATGTGCTGCTCGACGACCACGACACCGTCGTGCACGAACATCCGGCCCGGCTCGACGAGAAATCCTCGCGAGAACGCCCACTGGCGCAGGGCGTCGTGGCCTTGACCGGCGCCGCGCGCGTCGCCGATCTCGATGTCGCCGGTGGACAACTCGACCAGCGTCTCGATGTCGTGCGCATTGAGCGCGTCATGCCAGGCCAGTACGGTCGCGATCTCCGAAACGGTCATGAGTGGACCGTAGTTGACCCGGGTCCGCCGTCAGAGTGCGGTCAACAGCTCTACGTCCTTTCGTTGCCCGAGCGCCGCCGCGGCGGCGTCGAACGTGACCAGCCGGACGCTGTGGCGACGCGCGAGCGTAAGCAGATGAGCGTCTGTCACCTGCCGGTACCCGGCGACTTTTGGCAGGTCGCCGTCGACCTGAGACACGTCGTCGGAGAGGAAGTGGTGGCCGCCGTGGGCGCGTAGGGCCGCGAGGACGGCCTGGGCATCACCTATTCCGATTGGGCTGGCCAGCACGCGCGGATTCGCCGACACGCGGACGAATCCGCTTTCCGTGATCGGGCATGTCGCCCAGCCGTTTTCGGCGTTGTCGGCGAACCACTCGCGGATCCGAACGTGGTGAATGTGCGAGTCCCACGCCAATGCCACAAGGGCGTTGACGTCGAGCAGCGCCACTAATCAGTCCTCGTCAAGTGCGCGTCGCACCATCTGCGGCGTGATCGGTGGCGTGCCCCGCGGCACGCGGATCACCGGTAGCCCATCCACGTCCTCGATCTGTGCAGGCGTCAGCCCACGACGCGCGAGCGCGGAGATGACTGCGCCGAGCGACCGCCGCTCACTCGCTGCCAATTCGCGAGCCGCGGCCACGACATCGTCATCGAGATCAAGCGTGGTTCGCATATCTTGATGCTATCGCATCAACGCATCAACAGAGTCCGAGTCCACGTCAATCGCGCAGCGACACCGGCAGCGACGACCAGCCGCGCAACACCCGAGTCTCGCGCCGGCGGCCAGCGCCGGCCAGACCGGCGTCGGGGAACCGCTCGAAGAATGACCGCAGACCGACCTCGCCCTCTGCGCGGGCCAGCGCCGAACCGAGGCAGAAGTGTCTGCCGCTGGAGAAGGACAGATGCTTGTTGGCATTCGGCCGCTCGACGTCGAAGCGGTGCGGGTCGTCGAACACGGCCGGGTCGCGGTTGGCGCCGGCCAGTGAGATCATCACCAGTTCGTCGCGCCCAATGGTCACGCCCGCGATGTCGACGTCCTGCCGGGCCAGCCGGGCGGTGGTCTGCACCGGAGAATCCAGCCGCAGAATTTCCTCGACCGCGTTCGGCCACAACTCGGGTTGGTTGGCCAGCGTCTGCAGATGTTGCGGGTTGTCAAGCAGCATCTTGATCCCGTTGCCGAGCAGGTTGACGGTGGTCTCGAAACCGGCGGCCAGGACAAGGCCGGCGGTGGCCTGCAGTTCGCGGTCGGTCAGCCGGCCGCCTTCATCGGCCGCCAGGGTGAGCTGGCTCAGCAAGTCGTCGCCGGGGTGTCGGCGCCGCTGCGCCAAATGTTCGGCGAGCCAGGCGTTGAAGCCGACGATGCCGCGATGCACTCGCTGGTACTGCTGCCAGGACAGCCCGACGTCGAGGCTGGGAGCGCCGAGCTCGCCGAACGCGAGGATCTGCGGACGGTCCCGATCCGGGACGCCGAGGATGTCGCCGATCACGGTGACGGGCAGTTGCGAGCAGTAGCGCTCGACGATGTCGACGTCGCTGCGCTCATCCGCAAGGTCGTCGAGCAGCACCTTGGCGGTCTCCTCGACGCGGTCTCGCAGGGCCGCAACGGCGCGGGTGGTGAACACCGACGACACCAGTTTGCGGT
>DATBFF010000221.1:0-11681 GCA_036558625.1 Mycobacterium sp.
GTCGTCGGGCAGCGCCGCCGACAACAGCGTCATGCCGCCGGTGCCCAGCACCAGGCCCACCGGCACGCCGATCTGAGCGGAGCTCGCCAGTAGCCCGCGCTTGGCCTGGTCGCCCCACTCCATCGCGAGCAGCACCGAGCCACTCCACTCGCCGCCGATCGCGATGCCCTGGATCACGCGCATCAAGACCAACAACAGCGGTGCGGCCAGCCCGATCGCCGCAGCCCCGGGCAGGACGCCGACGATCGCCGAGGAAATGCCCATCACCAGCAGCGTGACGATCAGCGTGGCCTTGCGGCCGATCCGGTCGCCCCAGTGCCCGAAGATCGCAGCACCGACCGGGCGCGCCGCGAACCCGACCGCATACGTCGCGAAGGACTGCATCGTGCCGGCGTAGGTGCTCGAAGCGGGGAAGAAGACGTGACCGAAGATCAGTGCCGCCGCGGTGTTGTACAGGAAGAAGTCGTACCACTCGATAGTCGTACCGATTGCACTCGCCATCGCCGCCCGGCGGACCTGCACTTTCGCGAGATCATCATCTCCGACAACCATGTGGCGCCCTTCGCTGACCGACGTTTCTGCATAGTTTGCGGGTTTGGCGACGCCGTTGTCGTCAATACTGGCGATGGGCGGGGTTTGCGGGGCGCGAGGAAGGAAGGCAAGCGATGCGTCAGCTCACGCGCTGGATCGCGGCGGCAGGTGCGGCGACAACCGCTGCGGCAATGCTCGTAGCGGGTGCGGGATCGGCGGCCGCAGATCCCGCCAACTCGAACGGCGTCGACTTGGTCCCGCTCACATCGCGCTTGCGCACTTGCGATTTCGTGGAAAGCAAGTTTCTCCCGTCAGCGACCAGGGGCACGGCGAGCGCCACGATCTCCCGCACCGGGTCCACCGTCAGGGCCGAGGTCCGCACGTCGGGCGTGACCCCGGGTATCTGGTACGGCGTGCGGCTCGTCCAGGTGCCCCGGCCGAGCATCAGCTGTGGCGCAGCCGACCCCGGGGTGGCGATGGGCCGGCTCTACACCGACGCTCTCGGGGTCGGATCAACGACGGTCGAGGGCCCTTTGATGGACGGCGCCAACGGCGCATGGGTGTCACTCGAGGGCCCGATGGACGCAACGACAAGCACGATTGCCGGCGACTTCCGTACCTCGGACTACGTGGTGAAATTCTAGGTCTAGCTGGCCTTCTTGTCCCCGCGCGTCGAGACCGCCGCGTCGTTTTTGCCCGTCTCGCCGGTGGGTGCGGAATCCTGCGACGAAGGCACCGCGTCGTCGGCTTTCGAAATGTCAGCGCCTGGGGTACGCGAGTGGTGCGGCGTCGTGAGCAACTTGAGCTTGCCCTTGCCGAATAGCGGATCCTTGGCCGCCAACGGCGAGAACGTCTGCTTGGGGCTCTGCGACTTAGGCGTTGATGTGTCCTTCGGCGCGGGCGACGTGGCATTGTCTGGCGCAAGCGTCGGCGCGGCCGGCGTGACAGGCATCGAACGCGTGGCCGGCGTCACTTGTTCTTCGAAGTTCGCCGCGCCCTGCGTCAGCGCCCCCGGCGTCTGCGCGAAAGCTTCGGTGATCTTGCTCAGCGGCGTGAAGAACCTGAACTTCGTCGGAACTTCGGGATCCAAGTTCTCGCGATCGGTGTATCCCATGTCGACCAGCACCCGGACGAACGGTTCGATGGCGCTCAGGATCGGTTCGGTGAATGCGGTCGTGCCGAGCGCGGCCGACAGCTCCCGTATCGGAGCGAACAGCGGCAGGTGGTCGGCGAGGACGAAGACGTACGTGTCGGTGCCGCCGGCGCTGTTGTCCACGGTCTTTGTGAACGCGGGACCAGCGGGCTCCGCCGTCAGGTCGATCGTGTCGTAGTACGGATCCGGATGCACGAACCACACTGCCGCCAGGCTGTTCGCGAGCGAGAACAAATTGAAGTACGCCGGGAAGTCGGCGTAGGTGTCGTATTCGTTCGTGTAGTAGGTGGTGTCATACGTCGTCGGCTGGGCAGGGCCATTCGACGACACGAAGATCAGGTTCACCTTCGGGAATCGGGCAAAGATTCCGCCGTTCGGCAAGTTCGCTGACGCGATCATGGCGAAGCTGACCTTGTCTGGTGTGGCATTGCCTGGACTGGCAGCCAGACTCCGTTTCTCACGTTCGGCGACCAGCGCGCCTTCCGAGTAGCCGACGACGAGAACCTCCGGATCGGTGGCCGCGGCCGCCTGAAGTTTCGTGTCCAGAACCGGCACGCCCGCCGTGACGCTTCTGTCGATGAGGAAGCCGGCTGGGTAGGGGACCGGGACGTAGCAATCGCATCCGGCAGGGACGAGCGAGTGGTTGATTTTCGCGGGGATGTTGGCGGATGCCGAGTCGCCGCGCCCACCGACACCGATCACCGCGGCCGCCAGCTGGACCTGGGAGATGCCCGCCGTGTTGTCGGTCGCATGCCCGAACGTGAGCACGGTAGCCATCCCGGCTGCCGTGGCCCCGACGAGTATCAGCGACGCCGAGCGACGCCGCGCTTCACGGCGCTTGGCCCGTGCTGCCTGCCTGGCTGCTGCCGACTGCTGATTTCTCGGCGTGCGATGCTTTGCCACAACTGCTCCTCAAGGTGACCGCCCGCCTCCGGCGCGCGCTCGGATATTACCGCATCACCGGGGATGTTGCGGAGAAGGTGGCGAGGACGGAGCGCCTCGACGGGCGGGCGTGGATACTTAGCTGTGGCGTGTGCTTAGACCCACTGCACCCACCCGTAATCAGCGGTGCATACCAGCGCGATCCCATCCGGGGATTGGGCCGCCGCGCCGCGCGGGTTGTCGCAGGGTTCGCCGATGTTGTGCACGCCGTAAAGCGGGTAGGAGATCACCCAGAACCCGTCGGTGTGGGGCGGCCACTGGTTGACGATGAAGTGGCATTGCATCACTTGGCCACCGCGGCCGCGCCCGAAGATGAAACGCTCCGTGTTCTCACAGGGGGCGTTCAGCGCGGCGTCGTAGTTCATTCCCGGCACGTCGTTGGGATAACGCCCGGACGGGTCGTCGTAGTTGTTCGAGGGGTCCGCGACGGCAACCGGCGCCATCCCGATGGCGGCGGCCGCGACCGCCGCGGCGGCCAATACCTTGCGAATCATGTCCCATCCTCCGTCGGCCTGCAGCAAAGCCTAATCGGAGAACTGGTCCCGCGGGAACGAGATCGCGTGAAAATGTTGCGATGACGGTGGAAGACGCACGGCGCCGAGTTCCCGAGTCATTGGGATATACGGTCAAGCGGCTGTTTCTCGGCAAGCCGCTGATCAGCGAGCAGCTGAAGAGAGAAAAGCTATCCAATCCCATTGCCCTGGGCGTGCTTTCGCCGGACGGGATCTCCTCGAGCGCCTACGGTACCGAGGAGATCCTGATCGAGCTGCTGCCGTACGCCGGGCTGGCGGCGTTCGCGCTCCTGCTGCCGATCACCGGGGTGATCCTGGTGATTCTCGTCCTGGTGGCGGCGTCCTACCGCCAGGTGGTGATGGCCTATACCCGTGCCGGCGGCTCCTACGTGGTGGCACGCGAGAACTTCGGGCCCAAAGTGGCGCAGATCGCCGCCGCGGCGCTGCTCATCGACTATGTGGTGACGGTCGCGGTACAGGCTGCTGCGGGAACAGTCGCCGTCGTCTCAGCCATCCGCCCGCTAGGCCCCTACAGCCTCGAGATCACCGTCGCCGTGGTGGTTGTCATGTGCTACGCCAACTTGCGCGGCCTGCGCGAAGCCGGCCGCCCGTTCGCGGTGCCGACGTATTTCTTCATCGTGATGATGACCTTGATGATCGTGACCGGCGTCGTGCGCGAGCTCTTCGGCGACCTACCGAAATACGACCCGCTACACACGGTTGGAATGGTCGATGTGCATCAGGGGAACGGACTGGTGATGGGTGCGACGGTGCTGGTGCTGCTGCGCGCGTTCGCCAACGGCGGCACCTCGCTGACCGGCGTGGAGGCGATCTCCAACACTGTCGGGTTCTTTCGCAAACCTCAGGGTCCCAACGCGCGTCGCGTGCTCACGGCGATGGCTTGCATCCTGGGGTTTTTGGTAGCGGGGGTGTCTTACCTGGCTTACGAAACGCATGCCGCACCCTACGCGTCGGGCTATCCGTCGGTGCTGTCGGAAGAGGGCCGCGCTGTGTTCGGTGGCGGGACCTTGGGCCACGTGCTCTACGCGATGCTGCAAATCGCCACTGCTGCAATACTTTTCACGGGCGCCAACACCAGCTTCAACGGGTTTCCGGCACTGGCCAGCTTCGTTGCCGATGACCGCTTCCTTCCGCGGCAACTCACCGCACGCGGTCACCGGCTGGTGTTCTCCAACGGCATCATCGCGCTCACCGCGCTGTCTGTGGCCCTGCTGATCTTCACCGGCGGCGGTGTCAACTCCCTGGTGCCGTTCTACGCGATCGGCGTGTTCACCGGATTCGCGATGGCCGGTTTCGGCATGACCAAGCACCACTTGACCCGCCGGGAACCCGGGTGGCGCTACAAGCTCGCGATCAACCTCTCCGCCGGCGTGGTGTCGACGGTCGTCGTCGCCATCTTCGCCGTCGCCAAGTTCACCGAGGGCGCGTGGCTGGTGGTTGTGGTGTTCCCGTTGCTGGTCACGATCCTGATCCGGCTCAACCGCGAATACCGTGCGGAGACGGCGATCCTGGAGAAGTTCCGCACCGAGCGGCCCGACAAGGTTCGCTACTCCCGGCATATGGTGTTCGTGCTCGTCAATTCGGTCGACCTCGCAGTGCTCGAAGCACTGCGGTATGGCGTGGGACTACGCGCCGACGAGTTGACCGCCGTGCATTTCATGATCGACTCCGCTCATGCCATCCGACTGCGGAACCGTTGGGAATACTACGAATTGGAGACGCCGCTGCGAATAATCGACTGCCCTGACCGCCGCCTGATCCGGGCCGCGCTGGAGCTCGTGGCGGTGACATGCGACCAGCATCGCAATTCCCATGTGACACTTCTGCTTCCGCGGCGCAGTTATGCCCCGCTGATCGGGCGGCTGTTGCACGACCGCAGCGCCGACAAGATCTCGCGCGCGATCAGCCGGGTACCGGATGCCGCTGCGACAATCGTCCCCTACGACGTGCAGGCTCGGATTCGGCTGGCGTTCCCCGATCTGTTCGAGGAGCGGATCACGCGGCGCATCGAAAGGTTGCAGACGCGGATGGCCCAGGGCGAGCGCAGACGCGTCGAAAAGTACGAGCATCCCGAGCCGCCGCCCGCGGTCATCGAAATCGACGCGCTGATCACCGGGCATCTGGCCACTATCCAGGGCCGGGTGACCCAACTCGACGACGTGGTCAAGAATTCCGAGAGCAAGCGCGTCGTCGTCGTCGGCGACGAGAGCGGTGAATTGACAGTTTCGTTCCGCGAGGGCGCCACTGATCTGCGGGTCGGTCAGCTGGTCCGGCTCACCGGCAAGGCGCGCGGATACGGCAACCGCCCGCTGTACATGACGGACCCGTCGTACCGGGTTGTCGAGGATGACCTCATCGATTCGGGCGAGGCGGTCGGGGCGGATGGGGCGGACGAGGAGGACCCGGGTCGATGATGATCGACAGGCCGCCGTCGTCGCACAGCCAGTCGGCGTCGCAGGGATACGGGTAATAGGGACCCGACGACGGGGCGGGCTGCCCCGATGGGCCTTGGACAGTGCCCTGAGCGCACACGGTGACGCCGCCGCTGGACGTGCAGTCGGCCGACGCCGGCGCGGCGCTGACGACCCCCGAGGCGACGGTCGCGAATAACATTCCCGCGATGAGGCTGCGCATCACACTGCAAGCGTAAGGCGTCAGGTCCGGCGTCGCCGGGTAGTCGGCAAGGATGGACGCCATGCCCGGTTCCGACGCGCTCGACGTCGTGGTCGTGGGATCGGGCCCAAACGGGCTGGCCGCTGCGGTGATCTTCGCGGCCGCCGGGTTGTCGGTCGAGGTGCTGGAATCGGAGCCCGGACCCGGCGGTGGGTGTCGCACCGTCGAGCTGGACCTCGCCGATGAGGCGCGTGCGCGAAGAGGATCTGCCGGCCCGCGATTGCGCCACGATCTGTGCTCTGCCGTGCATCCGATGGCCGCCGCGTCGGAGTTCTTCGACCGGTTCGGTCTCACCGATCGCGGCGTCGAGCTGGCCCAGCCGGCAGCGGCGTACGCCCATCCGCTGGACGGGGGCCGGGCGGCGGTGGCCTATAAGAGCCTGGACCGCACGGTCGACGAGCTCGGCGGTGCGGACGGGCGGCTCTTCCGGCGGGTGATGGCGCCGCTGATATCCGACGCGATTGCGGTCCGCGACCTCGGACTGTCGGACATGCGCAGTGTTCCGCAGGCGGCGCTCAAACCGCGTGGCGTGATCGCCGCTGCTGCGATGGCCGGGCGGGCGCTGCAGCTGGGCACACCGGTGGGGGAAAAAACGACGGACGCCGAGTTGTGCGGTGCGTTGATCACCGGCGTCGGTGCCCACGCGAACACCGTGATTCCATCGCTGGCCGGCGGAGGGACCGCGCTGCTGCTGGGCGTTTTGGCGCACAGCCACAACTGGCCGATACCCGTCGGGGGCAGCCAGTCGATCACCGATGCACTGACCGCCGACCTGTCGGCGCGCGGTGTCAAGATCTCCTGCGACTCTCACATCGAGTCGGCCAAGCAGTTGCCGGCCGCGCGGGTCTATGTCTTCGACACCGCACCGTGGGCGCTGGACCGCATCTACGGCGATCGGCTGGCACCGCGGTATCGGCGCGCGCTGGCGCGGTTTCGGCGGGGCAGCGGCGTGGCCAAGGTGGATTTCGTTGTGTCCGAGGAGGTTCCATGGACCGATCCTCGGGTAGGGCTCGCGGGCACGGTGCACGTCGGCGGAGACCGAGCGCAGATGGCGCGAGCGGAGAAGGATGCCGCCGCCGGACGGCACAACGACGCACCGATGATCTTGCTGAGCCATCCCACCGTCGTGGACAAGACGCGGCTGGGCCCGCTGGGGGAGTCGCCGCTGTGGACCTATGCGCATGTGCCGAACGGGTCGACGCGCGACATGACCGATACCGTGACGGCCCAGATCGAGCGATTCGCGCCCGGTTTCCGCGACACCGTCGTGGCGTCACGGTGCATACCCGCCGCTGAATTGCAGGCTCACAACGCCAATTACGTCGGCGGCGACATCGGTGCCGGGCAGGTGTCGATGTACCGGATGGTGGCGCGGCCGGTGCCGAAGTGGGATCCCTACCGCACCTCGATCGACAACGTGTACCTGTGCTCGGCGTCCACGCCGCCGGGCCCGGGCGTGCACGGTATGTGCGGCATGCACGCGGCGCGGCGAGTTCTCAAGCAGCATTTCGGTATTCGCAACCTGCCCGATCTGAGGCGAAACGGAGGAATACAGTGAGCGAAATGAAATCGGTGGTGGTGGTCGGCAGCGGCTTCACCGGATTCGAGTGTGCCCGCCGGCTGGCCCGGCAGATGCGGCGGCAGAACGCCCCGGTGAGCGTGACGATCATCTCGCCAATCGACTACATGCTCTACACACCGCTGCTGCCGGATGTGGCGGGCGCGGTACTGGACGCGCGCTTTGTGACGGTGTCGCTGGCCGGCACGCTCAAGGGTGTGCGCGCAGTGCGCGGTCGCGTCGACGAGGTGGACCTCGAGGGGCACACGTTGACGTTCACCGATCCGGAGCAGCGCTCGTTGCAGATGCCCTGGGACCGGCTGGTGCTCGCGCCGGGTTCGGTCACCCGGCTGTTCGACATCCCCGGTCTGGCCACCCACGCGCGTGGGCTGAAGTCGACAGCGGAGGCGCTGTATTTGCGCGACCACGTGCTCGAACAATTCGAGCTGGCCTGCCTCGACGAAGACAAGGACGAGGCCCAGTCGCGGCGCACAATCGTCGTCGTCGGTGCTTCGTATTCGGGCACGGAGCTCGTCGCGCAGCTGCGCGCGCTGGCCGATGCGGCGGCCAAGCAGATGGGCTTCGATCCGGAGTCGGTGAAGTTCCTGCTTCTCGACGTCGCCGAGCAGGTCATGCCGGAAGTCGGCGAGAAGCTGGGCAACGCAGCGATGAAAGTGCTCCGTAGCCGCGGCGTCGACGTGCGGCTGGGCACGACACTAGAAGAAGTGCACGCGGATCATGTTGTGCTCAGCGATGATTCGGTAGTCGGCACGCGCACCGTGGCGTGGGTGACGGGGGTGACGGCCGCGCCGCTGATCGAGACGCTTGGGCTGCCCACCGAAAAGGGCAGGCTGAAGGTTCAGGCTGACCTGCAGGTGCCGGGCCATCCCGACGTGTTCTCCGCCGGTGACGCCGCCGCGGTGCCGGACCTCACACAGGAGGACAAGGTCACGCCGCCGACTGCGCAGCATGCCATACGGCAGGGAAAAGCATTGGCCCGCAATGTCGCAGCCAGCCTCGGTTATGGAAAGACGAAAAACTACAAGCACCGCAACATGGGGTTGGTGGTCGATCTCGGTCCGCACTACGCCGTCGCGAACCCGTTGGGTGTGCGCATCTCGGGATTGCCGGCGAAAGTCGTCACCCGCGGTTATCACCTGTACGCGATGCCGCGACTGGTCAACAAGTGGGCGGTGGGCCTGGCCTATTTGACCGACGCGATGTTCCCGCGCACGGTGGTGTCGATCGGGTTGTCGACGGAAAGCGACGCGGAATTCTCCGCGAGCGAAGGTATCCCGATGCCGAAGGCGAACTGAACTCCATGTCGGCTGACTCCGCCGCGTTGCTGGCCGCCGCCGAACGCTCCGCGCATGCCACCGCCGCTCGTGACAAAGCCGGATGGGTCGGACTTTTCACCGATGACGGACGCGTCGAGGACCCGGTGGGCTCGCGTCCACATGTGGGACACGGTGAGATCGAGCGGTTCTACGACACATTCATCGGGCCACGCCAGATCACGTTTCACCGTGACGTGGACATCGTGGAAAAGACGAGCGTGATCCGCGACGTCACGCTCGAGGCGCAGATGAGCGCCGACCTGCGCTTGATGATCCCCGCCTTCATCCGTTACGACCTGCGCGAGTCGGAAAGCGATTGGCAGATAGAGAGATTGCGCGCCTATTGGGAGCTGCCGGCAATGGTCGCGCAGTTCCTCGGCAGCGGAGCGAAGTCACTGCCGGCGGCGCTGCGGCTTTCGGCGGCGCTGATGCGCAACCAGCGCCTCGGCGGCACCGCGGGCTTTCTGTCCGGTTTCCGTTCCCCGGCCAGGCGAGGCAAGCGGATCGTCGAGCAGGCACTGGCCGACGGACGCCTCGGTGATGCGCGGAACACCGCCTGGCACAAGGTGATTGGCGCTGGCGATACCGTGGTTGCATCGGTCACGGCGCCGGAGGGACGCGGCGTGGTGTTCGCGAACGTCGATGGCCCGGTTATCCGCAACGTCGAGTATTTTGCCGCGAGCGCTACAGATCGAGCGTGAGCCGTTCACCCTCCGGCGCGCGCGAGATGCAGACCAGCATCGTGCCGGCATCACGCTCGGGACCGGTGAGCAGCGTGTCGCGGTGGTCGACGGTGCCGCCGAGCACCTGGGTGCGGCAGGTCCCGCAGAAGCCTTGCTGGCACGAGTACGGCGCGGTGACACCGCAGCGCTGCAGCGCAGAGAGCAGCGTCTCGTCGGCGCCGACGTCGACGATCTCACCACTCGATGCGATGCACACCGAGAACGGCTCACCGTCCACAACCGGCGGCGCGGCGAATCGCTCGAAGTGCAACTCGACGTTGTCGCGCCCGGCCAGCCTGCTTCGGATAGCGGTCAGCATCGGTGCCGGCCCGCACGCGTAGACTGCGGTGCCGTCGGGGCAGTCACCCAGCAGGTCGTCGGCGGTGGGCAAGCCATGGACGTCGTCGGTGCGGAGGGCGACCCGGTGCCCGTATTGCGACACCTCGTCGACGAACGGCAGGCTGTCGGCGCTGCGCCCGACGTAGAGCATCGACCAGTCGACGCCGAGGGCCTGCGCCTGGCGCAGCATCGGCAGGATCGGCGTGATCCCGATGCCACCCGCGATGAACCGGAAGCGCTGCGTCGGTGAGCCATAGCCGGGTATCGACAGCGGAAACGCGTTGCGCGGGCCGCCGGTGGTGACGGTTGCGCCGACGGTGAGTTCGTGCATCTCGATCGAGCCGCCGCCGCCGTCGGGGATGCGGCGCACCGCGATCCGGTACGAATCATGTTGTGCTGGATCGCCGTTCAGTGAGTACTGGCGCACCAGCCCGCTGGGCAGATGAAGGTCGATGTGGGCACCCGGAAACCAGCGCGGCAGCCCGGCTCCGTCGGCGGCGGCCAGCATCAGCGCCACCACGTTCTCGTCGTGCGCCACCACCCGGCGATCCACGACGCGCAGCTTGCGGCTGTGGTCACGCGGCAAGCCCGGCTTCGGCCGGCGCAGCGATCCGGACAATCCCCACATGCCGGACACCAGCAGGTCGGCCAGGGCGAGCAGCGGGTCGTGCCGGGACCGCCCTGACGCGCTCGGCGGCGGAAGGCCCAGCCGAGACCGCGGCGCCATCACAAGTGCGCAGCGCGGGCGGCCGGGGAGCTCGCCAGATACGCGACCGCCTGAGCTGTCGAGCCCATCTTGTCGGGATGAAAACCCGGTCGGAGATAGTCCAACGTGTTGCTGCCGAACAACTTTCGGTATCGCGGCAGCAGCCTTTGCTTGGAGTCCAGGTAGCGCAGCCGCTGCATCTTCCACCACCCGAAGTCCACTTCGGGGTCGGTCTTGACCAAAAACCACGCGACACGCTGGAACATGACCAGCATGAACGCCGACGCCACCAGCATCGCGGACATGCGGTCGACGTAGCTGTCGCTGAAGTAGCTGGCGACGTCGTGGGCGACGTTGCGGTGCTCGACCTCTTCAGCGCCGTGCCAGCGGAACAGGTCCACGAACGTCGGGTGCGCTCCGGCGTCGTCCCAGGCGCTGTTCAGCGCGAAGTCGCCCAGAACCGCGGTGTAGTGCTCGAGCGCGGCGATGAACCACAACCGGTCGCAGAGATTGTTGTGCCGCCGCCCGGGATTGTTCGACGCCGACGGTCCGAGCACCTTGGAGAACGCGTACTCGATCTGGTCGAGGATCGGTTTCGGATCGAAGCCGCGTGCCTCCATGAACTCGTGCAGCGCCTGCTCGTGGACATCGGCGTGGATCGCCTCCTGGCCGCTGAACCCGCGGATGTCGTCGGCCAGCTTGTCATCCTTGACCAGCGGCAATGCCTCGTTCAGCGTCGTAACGAACCAGCGTTCCGCTGCGGGTAGGACGACGTGCAGGATGCCGACCATGTCCGAGGCGACCGGGTGGCCGGGTATCCAGTGCAGGGGGACGTCGGTGAAGTCGAAGTGCACCTTGCGCGGCTGGATCTGCACCGGACCGGGATCGACCTCGTGCTCGAATCGTCGTGGTCGCAGCATGACGAAAGTCTACGGGTGTCACGCGCCGGTTTGGACTTGCCGGGCATGGTCAATATGTCCAGCATGGCCGGAATCGGCGATGTCATGCAGTGGGCTCGCGAGCAGTTGGTTTCGCGAGTTCCGAAGGCCGACCTCGACCAGCGCGACCCCGACTACATCCGCGACCAGCTGCCCGGCCTGTGGTTGCTTGCGTCGTTGTATTTCCGGGCCGACGTACGGGGGCTCGATCGCATTCCGGCCGACGGACCGGTGCTGTTGGTGGGCAAT
>DATBFF010000222.1:0-75420 GCA_036558625.1 Mycobacterium sp.
CTGCAGCGTCGACTCGTCAGTGAGTGTCAGCGTCACACCGTCGCCGTCTTGCTTGGCGTCGGCGACCTCGACGTGACTGCGGATTTCCCACTTCTTCGCGGCGATGTCGGTGAACCGCATCATCACCGTGTCGTCATGGCCTCGAAGCAGCGTGCCACCGCGAATCACCAACGTGATCCGAGTGCCCAGCGACGAGAAGATGTGCGCGAATTCCGCGGCCACATAGCCGCCGCCGACGATCACCAGGTGCTCCGGCAACGCTGGGATCCGCATGATCGTGTTGCTCGTGTAGTAGTCGACGCCGCAATTCGCGATGGCAGGCGGAACCACCACGCGCGATCCGGCGGCGATCACCACCTTCTCCGCGGTGAACTCGTCGTCCTCGTCGGTGCGCAGCACGTAACGGCCGTTCCGGTCCGCGCCGAAGCGGGTGTGGCTCTTGTACACGGTCACGTTTGGCAACGACCGGCGAAAATTCTCGCCGCCCGCCGACAGCGGGTCGATGCGCCCGAAGATCCGGGACACGATGTCGGGCCAGCGCACGTCTTCGGCATGCGTATCGACACCGAAACGCGCTGAGTCACTTACGGTTTCGGCGACCTCAGCGGTATAGACGAACATCTTCGTGGGAATGCAACCGACGTTCAGGCAGGTGCCGCCGAACACCCCTTGCTCGCAGATCGCCACGCTCATGTCGGTGTATCGCTCGTCGAGAATCGTGTTGCCCGATCCGGTGCCGATGATCGCCAAATCGAAGTGTGTCATGACATCCGCCTCGCGTCGGTGTTGTCGGGTGACGTATGCGCTGTGTACCAGTCCAGCCACGCTGAAAGCTCGTGGTATGCCGTCTGTCTCGGTTCAGCCAGCGACAGGAACACGTCGTGCTTGGCGTCGGTTATCGGCACGACTGTGGTGCGGTTCCCGACGCATCCGGCCCATCGGGCGATCTGCGCGACGTCGAGCACTGCGTCACCGCGCTGCATCGCTGCGGCGTCGCGACTTTCGGCAACGGACTTGTCCGACCTCAGGATCAGGCTCGGCACGCCGACGTCAAGTCCGCGGTGCAGGCGTGCCTGGCCGCGCCGGATCGCGTGGATCCAGCCGACGGTGACCGGGAACCCGCCCAGCGGCTTCCACGCGAGGTTGTAGTCGAATTCGCCACCGTGGTCGCGGTGCAGGCTGGTCCCGTACCCGCCGGCGCCGGTGCGGCGCAGCACCCGCCGTCTGCCGAGACGGGAGACGGCTCCGGTCGTGGCCGACGACACCGCCGCGCGCAGGACCGCCGGCCCGCGCACGTCGAAGAACGGGCTGTTCAGCACGAGGCCGGTGACGCCGGATGACCTGGCCTCCCGCCGCATCCGGTCCAGCCACAGCGTCACGATCAGCCCGCCGGCCGAGTGCCCGTAGACCAAAAGGCTCGCGCCGCCGGTCTCGTCAGCGATCAGCGCTGCCGCGCGCTGCAGTTCGACGTCGTAGCAGGCCAGGTCCGTGGTGAAGTGCGGCGTTTGGCCTTCCCGCCAGGACCGACCACACTTGCGAAGGTCGATGGCGTAGAACGCGAAGCCGCGCCCGGTGAAATAGTCGGCGACTTCGGCGTTGAAGAAATAGTCCGTGTAGCCGTGCACCGCAACCACGGCGCGATGGGCCGTCGCCGGATCTTTCTTGCGGATCACGGTCGCGACGATCTCACCCTCGCCGTCGGGATCCAGGCCGAGCGAAAGCGTGCGCTTCGCGTAGCCCGTGAGCACGTCGGGCTCCCAGACGCTCTGGTCTTCGCGCGCTCGGCTCATCCGACGCTCTGGTCTTCGCGCGCGCGGCTCATCCCCGGCATCGTCACATTAGCCACCTTAGATAACCTGGGGCCCGTGCCAGCCGCGAAAGCCACCGCAAGAACCGACGTCGTGCTCGTCGGCGCCGGCATCATGAGCGCCACGCTCTGCGCGTTGCTGCGGCTGGTCGAACCGAGCTGGTCGATCACCGTGGTAGAACGCCTCGACGGCGCGGCGGCCGAGAGCAGCGACCCGTGGAACAACGCCGGAACCGGGCACTCGGCGCTGTGCGAGCTGAACTACACCCCAGAGCAGCCCGACGGGTCGATCAACATCAGCAAGGCCGTCAAGGTCAACGAGGAATTCCAGATCTCGCGGCAGTTCTGGGCGTACGCGGCGGAGAACGGCGTGCTGACCGATGTGCGCAGCTTCCTCAACCCGATTCCGCACGCCAGCTGGGTGCAAGGCGAAGGGCAAGTGGATTTCATGCGCCGCCGCCGCGAGGCGCTGGCGCGCAACCCGTTGTTCGCTGACGTCGAGCTGGTCGAAGAGCCCGACGAATTCGCCCGCCGGTTGCCACTCATGGCGAACGGCCGCGACTTCTCGGAGCCGGTCGCGCTCAACTGGGCTCCGGACGGCACCGACGTCGACTTCGGTTCGCTGACAAAGCAACTCATCGCCTACGGCGTGCGCACCGGTACCGAAGTGTTGTTCGGCCAGGAGGTTCGCGACCTGCGTCGTGCTTCCGACGGCTCCTGGACGGTCGAGATCCGCAACAACCGGACCGGCGAAAAGCATTCCGTCAACACGAAATTCGTGTTCGTCGGCGCAGGCGGCGCCGCCCTACCTCTGCTGCAGAAGTCGGGTATCACCGAGGTGAGGGGGTACGGCGGGTTCCCGGTGGGCGGCAAGTTCCTGCGCACCGCCAACGCGGAGCTCGCTGCTCGGCATCAGGCGAAGGTCTACGGATTCCCCGCCGTGGGTGCCCCGCCGATGTCCGCACCGCACCTCGACGCGCGGATCATCAACGGCAAGACGTGGCTGTTGTTCGGGCCGTTCGCCGGATGGTCGCCGAAGTTCCTCAAACGCGGCCACCTCACCGACCTGCCGCGCTCCGTCCGGCCGAACAACCTGAGCGCGCTGGTCAGCGTCGGAGCAACCGAGATGAGCCTGGTGCGCTATCTGGTCGGCCAGCTCATGCTGTCGGACACCGACCGCGTCGACGCGTTGCGTAACTTCGTCCCCACCGCAGACACCGCGGATTGGCAGACCACCGTCGCCGGCCAGCGGGTTCAGGTGATCCGTCCCGAAAACCGCAAGGGCGTGCTGGCCTTCGACACCACGGTGGTCGGTTCGGCCGACGGCAGCATCGCCGGTCTGATGGGTGCGTCGCCGGGCGCGTCGACGGCCGTCCACGACATGCTCCTTGTGCTCGAGCGCTGTTTCCCCGACCGCTACCAGTCGTGGCTGGGAAAGCTCAAGGAGATGGTGCCGTCCCTGGGTACGAAATTGTCCGACGAGCCGGCGCTGTTCTCCGAGGTCTGGGACTGGGGAACCCGCGCGCTCGGTCTGGATCGGGGTGGCACGTGACTGTGACGTTGCATCGGTCGTGGGCAAAGGATCTCGCCACAACGACGCTGTATGAGCTGCTGAAGCTGCGTGTGGAGGTGTTCGTCGTCGAGCAGGCTTGCGCGTACCCCGAACTCGACGGACGGGACCTGCTGCCGGAAACCCGCCACTTCTGGCTCGAGGACCCGCGCGGCGAGGTGATCTGCACGCTGCGGCTGATGGAGGAGCACGCCGGCGGGAAGAAGGCGTTTCGTCTCGGCCGGTTGTGCACCCGGCGCGCTGCCCGCGGGCATGGCCACACCACAAGGTTGTTGACTGCGGCGCTGGCTGAAGTCGGAGATTACCCGTGCCGCATCGACGCGCAGACCTACCTTGAGGAGATGTACACACAGCACGGGTTCGCCAGGGCCGGCGAGGAGTTCCTCGATGACGGCGTGCCGCACGTGCCGATGGTGAAGCGCGGCAGCGGATGACGATCTACCCGTTCAGTGCGATCGTCGGCCATGAGCTGCTTCGGCTCGCGCTGGTGCTCTGCGCCGTGCGCCCGGAAGTCGGCGGAGTGCTGATCCGTGGTGAGAAGGGCACTGCGAAATCCACTGCGGTGCGGGGACTTTCGGCGGTCTTGGCCGAGGCTGGATTCTCCCGTCTGGTGGAGTTGCCGATCGGCGCCACCGAGGACCGGGTCATCGGCTCGCTGGATCTGCAGCGGGTGTTGCGCGACGGCGAGCACGCGTTCACGCCCGGACTGCTGGCCGAGGCGCATGGCGGAGTGTTGTACGTCGACGAAGTGAATCTTCTCGGCGATCACCTCGTTGATGTGCTGCTCGACGCCGCCGCGATGGGTCGGGTGCACATCGAGCGTGACGGTATTTCGCACAGCCACGAGGCGAAGTTCATGCTGGTCGGCACGATGAACCCGGAAGAGGGCGAGCTGCGGCCCCAGCTACTGGACCGGTTCGGCCTGACCGTCGACGTGCGGGCGTCGCGCGACGTCGACGAGCGCGCTCAGGTGATCAGGCAGCGGATGGCATTCGAGGCGAATCCGGACGCGTTCGCGCGCTCTTACGCCGACGCCGACGCCGAGCTGGCGCGACGGATCGCCGCGGCGCGGGTCGCCGTCGGCGACGTGAAGCTGCCGGATCGCGAGTTGGTGCGCATCGCGTCGTTGTGCGCGGCGTTCGGTGTCGACGGGATGCGAGCCGACCTGGTGGTGGCGCGCACCGCGGTGGCGCATGCGGCGTGGCGGGGTGCGGACACCGTCGGTGAGGAAGACATCCGGGTAGCGGCGCAACTGGCGCTGCCGCACCGCCGCCGTCGCGACCCGTTCGACGAGCCGGGCCTCGACCCGCAGGCACTCGACGACGCGCTGGCCCACGCAGGCGACCCCGAACCCGACCCTGATCCACCGGGCGGCGGCGTGTCGTCGGAAACTCAAGAGGCGCCGGGTGATTCGGTCGCACCGCCAGCGCCGCCGCGTCCCAGCGCGCCGCCGTCCGCACCGTTTCGGACCCGGTTGCTCACTGTGCCCGGCGTCGGTGACGGCGCACCCGGCCGCCGCTCTCGGGCACGCAACCGCTGCGGCGCCGTGGTGTCCGCGGATGAGACCGAGGGTTTCGGCGTGCATTTGTTCGGCACGGTGCTGGCCGCGGCGCGGCGCACGAACGCAGCCGGACCGCTGTGCGTCGCCCCGGAGGATCTGCGCCGGGCGGTTCGTGACGGCCGCGAATCCAACCTGGTGATCTTCGTCGTCGACGCGTCGGGGTCGATGGCGGCACGCGACCGGATGGCGGTGGTCAGCGGTGCCACGCTGTCGCTGCTGCGGGATGCTTACCAGCGTCGTGACAAGGTCGCGGTCATCACGTTCCGGGGCGACGCCGCGGAGGTGTTGCTGCCGCCGACGTCTTCGGTGCACATCGCGTCGCTGCGACTCGCGCGGTTCGACACCGGCGGCAGAACACCACTGGCGCAAGGGCTTTTGACCGCTCGCAGCATGGTGGCCCGTGAACACGTGCGCGATCCGGCCCGCCGCAGCCTGGTCGTCGTGCTTACCGACGGACGTGCGACCGGCGGAGTCGACCCGGTGGGTCGGGCCGAAGCCGCGGCGGCGCTGTTGGTCAACGAGGGAGCGTCCGCGGTCGTCGTCGACTGCGAGACATCTTTCGTGCGTTTGGGTTTGGCGCAGCAATTGGCCGCCCACCTGGCTGCGCCGACAGTGCGGCTGTCGCAACTGCGGGCCGACGGCCTCACCGAGGTCGTGCGCGGCGCCGCCTGAGAAGGAGACTCACGATGCCGCAGGGCCGGCCGAGCACCGTACCCGCCGACGGGCTGACCACCCGGGTGCGCCGGCACGCTCCTCTGCTCGCCGTACACACCGGCGCGGGCAAGGGCAAGTCGACCGCGGCATTCGGAATGGCACTACGGGCGTGGAACGCCGGGTTTGACATCGCGGTGTTCCAGTTTGTCAAGAGCGCCAAGTGGAAAGTGGGGGAGGAGAACGCGTTTCGCGAGCTGGGCCGGCTGCACGACGAGCGCGGAGTCGGCGGGTCTGTGGAGTGGCACAAGATGGGGGCGGGCTGGTCTTGGGCGCGCAAGTCGGGCAGCACCGACGACCACGCAGGCGCGGCAGCCGATGGCTGGGCCGAGATCGCCCATCGGCTGGCCGAGCAGCGGCACGATTTCTATCTGCTCGACGAATTCACCTATCCGTTGAAGTGGGGCTGGGTGGACGTCGACGAAGTGGTCACGACGCTCGTCGAACGCCCCGGCACGCAGCATGTCGTGATCACCGGGCGCGACGCCCCGCAGCGGTTGCTCGACGCGGCCGATCTCGTGACGGAGATGACCAAGCTCAAGCACCCGATGGACGCCGGGCGCAAGGGCCAGAAGGGCATCGAATGGTGAGCACCCCCGCGGTCGTGATCGCCGCACCCGCGTCGGGCAGCGGCAAGACCACGGTGGCCACCGGCCTGATCGGGGCGCTGAGGCGAGCGGGCCGCTCTGTCGCGCCGTTCAAGGTCGGCCCCGACTACATCGACCCCGGCTACCACACGCTGGCCGCGGGCCGGCCCGGCCGCAACCTGGACCCGGTCCTGGTGGGGGAGCATCTCGTCGGTCCCCTGTTCCGCCATGGTTGTGCCGGTACCGATATCGCCGTTGTCGAGGGCGTCATGGGACTGTTCGACGGGCGGATCGAGCAGGCGGGCGGAGCCGCACGCGGGTCGACTGCGCACGTCGCGGCGCTACTGGGCGCTCCGGTGTTGCTGGTGGTCGATGCGCGAGGGCAGAGCCACAGCATCGCGGCATTGCTGCACGGGTTTGCGACGTTCGACTCCGCGATGCGGATCGGGGGAGTGATCCTCAACCGCGTGGGCTCGGAGCGCCACGGCAAGGTGCTCCGCCAAGGCTGCGCGCAGGCGGGTGTGCGCGTGCTCGGGTCAATCCCGCGGCATGCCGAATTATCTGTTCCGTCAAGGTATCTGGGTTTGGTGCCCGCCGCAGAGCAAGGTCGCATGGCCTGCCAGGCGGTCGACGCGATGGCAGACCTCGTTGCCGATCACGTTGACATTGCCGAAGTCGCGGCTCTCGCCGCCAGTACGGTCACCGCGGCGCCGTGGGAGCCGCCGTTCGAGCGCCCCGTCGCTTCAGCGACTGTCGCCATAGCCGCGGGCAAGGCGTTCACATTCGGCTATGCCGAGCACGTCGAGCTGCTGCAGGCCGCTGGGGCCGATGTGGTCGGCTTCGACCCGCTCACCGATCCTTTGCCGCAAAATGCCGACGCCCTGGTGATCCCCGGTGGTTTCCCAGAGCAGTTCACCGCCGAGCTGTCGGCGAATGACGTTGCGCGCCAGCAGATCCGGGAGCTAGCTGCCAGCGGTGCACCGATACACGCAGAGTGCGCCGGGCTCACCTACCTGGTGTCAGAACTCGAAGGGCATCCGATGTGCGGCGTGCTATCCGGGTCGGCGCGGTTCACCGACGGTCTGACGTTGGCCTACCGCGACGCCGTGGCCGTCGCAGACTCTTCGATCCATACCACCGGTGATCGCGTGGTCGGCCACGAATTCCACCGCACCACTGTGGAATTCGCCGACGCGTATCCACCGGCATGGGTCTACCAGGGCGAGAAGGCGCCGGTTCGGGACGGCGCGGTCCGGGGCGGCGTGCATGCGTCGTATCTGCACACGCATCCCGTCGCGGTTCCGCAAGCGGTGGCGCGCTTCGTCGCACAGGCGGCCGCCTCTAGGCTCGGCCCGATGAGCCGCTTGCGCGAAGAGAATCCAACACCGATGAGCCGCTTGCGCGAAGAGAATTCAATCCAGTGACGGAGAACCCGTACCTGGTCGGACTGCGGCTGGGCGGCAGGAAGGTCGTCGTGGTCGGTGGCGGCAGCGTCGCGCAGCGCCGGCTTCCGCTGCTGATCGCCAGCGGCGCCGACGTGCACGTCGTCACCCGCTCGGCCACTCCGGCGGTCGAGGCGATGACCGGAATTTCGTTGGAGCTCAGGGATTACCGCGACGGCGATCTCGACGGCGCGTGGTATGCGATCGCCGCGACCGACGACCCGGGCGTCAACGCGGCGGTCGTCGCCGCGGCCGAAGCGCGCCACATTTTCTGCGTTCGCGCCGACATCGCGCGCGACGGAACTGCCGTCACGCCCGCGTCTTTCGAATATGAAGGCCTTGCCGTCGGTGTGCTGGCGGGTGGCGAGCACCGGCGGTCCGCCGCGATCCGCTCAGCGATCCACGAGGCGATGCAGCAGGGCGTCATCTCTGACGCGCCGGAGACCGGCCATACCGGGGTCGCGCTCGTCGGCGGCGGCCCGGGCGACCCCGAGCTGATCACGGTTCGTGGCCGTCGTCTGCTCGCGCAGGCGGACGTGGTCGTCGCCGACCGGCTGGCGCCACCCGAGCTGCTCGCAGAACTGGCGCCCCACGTCGAAGTGATCGACGCCGCCAAGATCCCCTACGGGCGGGCGATGGCTCAGGACGCAATCAACACCGTGCTCGTCGACCGCGCGAAACAAGGCAAGTTCGTCGTCCGGCTCAAAGGCGGCGACCCCTTCGTGTTCGCCCGAGGGTACGAGGAGGTGCTCGCCTGCGCCGACGCGGGCATTCCGGTAATGGTCGTGCCGGGTGTGACAAGCGCCATAGCTGTACCCGCATTGGCCGGCGTTCCGGTCACCCACCGGTCGGTCACGCACGAGTTTGTGGTGGTCAGCGGCCATGTTCCACCGGGGCACCCGGAATCGTTAGTGAATTGGGACGCGCTGGCGGCGATGTCGGGGACGATCGTGTTGATGATGGCGGTCGAGCGGATCGAGCAGTTCGCCGACGCCTTGCTCGCGGGCGGCCGACCTGCGGGAACTCCGGTTTTGGTGATTCAGCAGGGCACTACCGCGGCCGAACGCACTGTGCTCACATCACTTGCTGACGCGCCGAAACGGATTCGCGAAGAGGGTATTCGACCTCCGGCGATCATCGTCATCGGGCCGGTCGCAGGATTCGCGGAATTAAAGAATCCCTAAGAGTACTGTAAGGTAACTTCGCATGACGGCTCTCAGTGATGCGGAGCGCGCGACGGTGGTTTCGCGCCGCGAAAGGACTGCTGTCGATCGCGCCAATCAGGCCGCTTTGCAGGCCTCGCAGCGCACTTCCCGGGCTCGTCCCGCGTGGCTGCCGTCGCGTCGGTTTGTCGCCGCGGTGGTTGCCATCGGAGGCATGCAGCTGCTCGCCACGATGGACAGCACCGTCGCGATCGTCGCGTTGCCGAAGATCCAGGACGAGCTGAATCTGTCCGACGCCGGTCGCAGCTGGGTGATCACCGCCTACGTGTTGACGTTCGGCGGGCTGATGCTGCTCGGCGGCCGGCTCGGCGATGCGATCGGCCGCAAGCGCACGTTCATCGCCGGTGTCGCGATGTTCACGATCGCGTCGATCCTCTGCGGCCTGGCGTGGAATGAGCCGACGATGGTCACCGCGCGGCTGCTGCAGGGCGTCGGCGCTGCTATCGCGTCGCCCACGGCCCTTGCGCTGATCGCGACCACCTTCCCCAAGGGCCCGGCCCGCAACATGGCGACCGCAATCTTCGCGGCGATGACGGGCATCGGCTCGGTTATGGGCCTGATCGTCGGCGGCGCCCTGACCGAGGTGTCGTGGCGGTGGGCATTTTTGATCAACGTGCCGATCGGGTTGTTGATGGTCTATTTGGCCTACACCACGCTCGTCGAAACGCATCGCGAGCCAATGAAACTCGATGCCACCGGCGCGATCCTGGCCACGCTGGGCTGCACAGCAGCGGTGTTCGGCTTCTCGATGGGACCGGAGGCGGGCTGGCTGTCACCACTGACGGTCGGCTCCGGCATCGCGGCGCTGGTGTTCCTCGGCATGTTCGCGATGACGGAACGCACCGCCGAGAACCCGCTGGTACCGCTCGACCTGTTCCGCGACCGCAACCGGGTGGCGACGTTCGCGGCGATCTTCCTCGCCGGTGGTGTGATGTTCACCCTGACCGTGCTGATCGGCCTGTACGTCCAGGACATCATGGGCTACAGCGCGCTGCGTGCGGGCGTCGGCTTCATCCCGTTCGTGATCGCGCTGGGCATCGGGCTGGGGATGTCGTCACATCTGGTGTCACAGTTCCCGCCGCGGGTCCTGGTTATCGCAGGCGGCGTGTTCGTGCTTGGCGCGATGATCTACGGCTCGACGCTCAACGGCGGCATCCCGTACTTCCCCAACCTGGTGCTGCCGATCACGGTCGGTGGGTTCGGCATCGGCATGATCGTGGTCCCGCTGACTGTGTCCGCGATCGCGGGCGTCGGCTTCGACCGGATCGGACCGGTGTCGGCGATCGCGCTGATGCTGCAGAATCTCGGCGGCCCGGTGATCCTGGCGATTGTGCAGGCCGTCATCACGTCGCGCACGCTGTACCTCGGCGGTACAACCGGTCCGGTGAAGAACATGAATGCGGCGCAGTTGCACGCACTCGACCACGGCTACACCTACGGGCTGCTGTGGGTGGCGGGCGTCGCGATCATCGTTGGGGGGGCGGCGTTGTTCATCGGCTACACCTCCAAAGAGGTGGCGCACGCGCAGGAAGTCAAGGACGCGCTGGACGCCGGAGAGCTTTAGCTCGACATTTGGCGCCGGAGAGCTTTAGCTCGACATTGGGCTCCGGAGAGCTTTAGCTCGACGCCCCCCTCGGTAGGGTAGCCGCCATGTTCGCGGCGCGACGTAGCCAACGGACGCCGCTGGCCGCCAGCGTCGTCGGAATCGCGATCATCGCGATCACCGGCATGCAGCTGATGTCGACGCTCGACGGCACGATCGTCATCGTCGCGCTGCCCCGCATGCAGATCGACCTGAACATGTCGGACGCCGCGAAGAGCTGGGTGATCACCGCCTATGTGCTGACGTTCGGCGGCTTGCTACTGCTCGGCGGCAGGGTCGGTGATGCCGTCGGCCACAAACGCGCGTTCATCGGCGGGGTCGCCGTGTTCACGGCGGCATCGCTGGTGTGCGGCCTGGCATACGACCCGGCCATGCTGATCGTCGCCCGCGCAGTGCAGGGCACGGGCGCCGCCGTGGCCGCACCCACCGGACTGGCGCTGATCGCGTCGACGTATGCGGTCGGCCACGCCCGGAACCAGGCGATGGCGGTGTCGGCCGCGATGCAGGGCGTCGGCTCGGTGCTCGGCCTGGTGCTCGGCGGCGCGTTCACCGTGATCTCGTGGCGGCTGGCGTTTTTGATCAACGTGCCGATTGGGATCGTCATCATCTACATCGCGATGACGCGGTTGCGGGAGACGCACCGCGAAAGGCTGCGACTCGACGCGCTCGGTGCCTTCTTGGCGACACTGGCCTGCACGATGGCCGTGCTGGTGTTCACGCAAGGCCCCCCGCTGGGGTGGGCCAGCCCGTGGGTGGTCGGCGCCGGCGTGGCCACGGTGCTGCTGCTGGGCGCGTTTTTGCTGGTCGAACGCACCGCCGAGCACCCGCTTGTGCCGCTGTCGTTGTTCACCCATCGCAACCGGGTGATGACGTTCGTGTCGCTGTTCATGGCGGGCGGCGTGTTGCTGACGCTGACGGTGATGATCGGCCTCTACGTGCAGGTCGTGCTCGGGTACTCGGCGCTGCGGGCGGGCATCTGCTTCATCCCGTTCGCTGTCGCGCTGGGTCTCGGCAACGTGTCCGCGGCACGGGTGGCGCCGCTGATCGCGCCGCGCTGGCTGATTCTCGGCGGCGGCTTGTTCGTGTTGGGCGCGATGCTGTACGGCTCGACGCTGAACCGCTCGCTGTCCTACTTCCCGGAGCTGTTCGTGCCGATCGTCGTCGGCGGCTTCGGGATCGGCGTGATCTCGGTGATCCTGCCGCTGTGCGCCCTCGCCGAGGTCGGGCCACGCGAGATCGGCCCGGTCGCCGCGATCACGCTGATGGTGCAGAACCTCGGCGGGCCGCTCGTGCTCGTCGTGATTCAGGCCGTGCAGGTGTCGCGCACCCTGTACTTGGAGAAGACCACCACCCCCGCTTACGCACTGGACCATGGCTACACGTACTCGCTGCTGTGGGTCGCCGCCATCGCGGTGCTGGTGGGCATCAGCGCGTTCTGGATCGGGTTCTCGGCCCGGCAGATCGCGGCCGCGCAGTACACCCGCGAGGCCGTCGAGGCGGGCGAACTGTAGTCCTCGCGCCGAGAACACACTTGATGACGGATTCCGGCCCGATTTCGTCAACAACTGTGTTCTCGGCGAAGATGGGCCTGTGATCACCCGTATGTCCGAGCTGTTCCTGCGCACGCTGCGCGAGGACCCGGCCGATGCCGAGGTGGCCAGCCACAAGCTGCTGATCCGCGCCGGCTACATTCGGCCCGTCGGCCCAGGCTTGTACACATGGCTGCCGCTGGGCCTGCGGGTGCTGCGCAACATCGAGCGAATCATCCGCGACGAGATGAATGCGATTGGCGGCCAAGAGATCCTGTTTCCGGCGCTGCTGCCGCGGGCCCCGTACGAGACGACGAACCGTTGGACGGAGTACGGTGACGCGGTTTTCCGGCTGCGCGACCGCCGCGACAACGACTATCTGCTCGGCCCCACCCACGAGGAGCTGTTCACGCTCACGGTGAAGGGAGAGTACAGCTCCTACAAGGATTTTCCGCTTCTGCTGTACCAAATCCAGACGAAATACCGCGACGAGGCACGGCCCCGCGCAGGCATTCTGCGTGGCCGCGAATTCGTGATGAAAGACTCCTATTCGTTCGACGTCGACGAAGCCGGGCTGAAGGACCACTACCACGCGCACCGCGAGGCGTACCAACGGATCTTCGACCGGATGGGTGTGCGATACGTGATCGTGTCCGCGGTGTCTGGAGCGATGGGCGGCAGCGCGTCAGAGGAGTTCCTCGCCGAAAGCCCTATCGGGGAAGACACTTTCGTGCGGTGCTTGCAGTCGGGTTATGCGGCCAACGTTGAGGCCGTGCTCACCGCGCGTCCCGATCCGCGACCCTTCGACGGGCTGCCTGAGCCTGTCGTGCACGACACTCCGGACACACCGACGATTGCCACGCTCGTCGACTGGGCCAACAGCGCATTGGACCGATCCGTCACTGCAGCAGACACGCTGAAGAACGTCGTGATCAAGTTCCGTCGGCCCGGCGGTGAGTGGGAGTTGTTGGCCGTCGGTGTGCCGGGTGACCGCGAGATCGACGACAAGCGGTTGGGCGCTGCGTTGGAGCCCGCTGAGTATGCGCTTCTGGGTGACGAGGACTTCGCCAAGTATCCATTCTTGGCGAAGGGGTATATCGGACCGAAGGCATTGACCGAGAACAACGTTCGCTATCTCGTCGATCCGCGTATCGTCGACGGGACCAGTTGGATCACTGGTGCGGACGAGCCGGGCCGCCACGTCGTCGGGTTGGTGGCCGGACGAGATTTCGTGGCCGACGGCACCATCGAGGCCGCGGAAGTGCGCGACGGCGACATGTCGCCGGACGGCGCGGGTCCGCTGGTATCGGCGCGGGGCATCGAGATTGGCCACATCTTTCAGCTCGGCCGAAAGTACACCGACGCTTTTTCGGTCGACGTGCTCGGCGAAGACGGCAAGCCTGTGCGACTCATCATGGGCTCCTACGGGATTGGAGTCTCACGGCTGGTCGCTGTGATCGCCGAGCAGCACCACGACGACATCGGGCTGCGGTGGCCGACGTCGGTGTCGCCGTTCGGCGTTCACCTGGTGATCGCGAACAAAGACGCGGCCGCTCGCGACGGTGCGACCGAACTGGCCCGCGAGCTGGACCGGCTAGGCGCCGACGTGCTGCTCGATGACCGCCAGGCGTCACCCGGCGTGAAATTCAAGGACGCAGAGTTGGTGGGCGTGCCGTGGATCGTGGTGGTCGGCCGCGGCTGGGCCGACGGGATCGTCGAATTGCGCAACCGGTTCAGCGGCGAAACGCAGGAAGTTCGCGTTGACGTCGCGGCCACCGAGATCGCCGCTGCGATCACGCGCTGACGGCTACTCGGCGCCGCCGGGAAACGGCCGTGTCATCGGCCACTCGCCCAGCACATGGCGCCATCGGGCTGCCCAGGTCGCGCATTGGGTCAAAGAGGTAATCGCGGAGGACCGATCCGTCGGCGAATCTGCCTGCTCCAGCACCGCACGCCAGGCCACGGCGTCGTCGTCTTCCATCCGGACGGCAAGCGTCGCGGCGTCGTGGACGTTGTTGACCGCGATCGGCAGCTGGTAGGCGACCGCGGCGGTCGGCGCAGCCACTCCGCGCGACGACAGTGTTTGGATGGCCGCGTCCCGGCGGGCGCGGTGCTGCGCGAGGGCGTCCGACACCAAGTCGTTGAGGTCCGGTGTGGAGTGCGCCGAGACGAAGCCGTAGCCGTAGATCGTGGCGTGCTCGGCGGCGATCGCATCCGCCAGCGCTTTGTCGGCGGCCGACTTTGGCTGCTTCGTGTCAGTGGGGTGAGGCGACGTCACTGCGCGGGCTCCTTCAGCGCCAACGGGACCACGGCCGACGTAGCGCACGACGCGGCGATGGAGCCGAGCAGGCCGGCGCGGTATCCGGACACGTTCGCGGCGAGTTTGGCTGCGCTGTCGGCAGACTCGCGCAGCGCGGCGATGACGTCGCCGCGCGACGGCGGCGGTGACGCAGCAGAGGTGGCCGTGGGAGCCGACGGCGGCGGGGTAGTGGCCCCGGCGACGCGGGAGATCTCCTTGGACAGTGCTTTGGCGTGCGCGTCGCGCTCGTTGGCGACCACGTTGAGTAGCGGGGCATAGAACACGCCCGCGGCACCCGCTGCCGCACGGGCCATTTGGCTGTCGCGATGAGCCATGTCGAGCTGCGTCATCAGCTCCTCGTCGTGCTGCGTCTCTTGCGAGCCGCAGCCGGACCCGGTCGCGGCGGCAGCGGTCAGCACGGCTGCACCCACGAGCACGCGGCGCCGGCTGATGCGACGTGCGGCTTCCGACGAGCGCTCGCGCGGCGAGAAAACAGCCCGAGGCATGAAACGACATATTGCCATCCGCACTCGATCGCGGACGAGCAGCCGCGATGCTCCCTGCTCGATAGCCGTGTCAAAAGCCGCTCCTGGCGTATCGTTGTTGCTGGTTCCGCCTAGCGGAGCTCGAGCCGAACAACTCAAGATGAGGAGCTCGCCGTGGCCACCGGGCTGCCGTCGCAAGAACAGGTGATCGAGCTACTCGATAACGAGTTCGTGCGCGCAGGCTATGAGATCGAGGACGTGGTCGTCGACGCGAGGGCTCGTCCGCCCCGCATCACCGTGATCGCCGACGGCGACGCACCGCTGGACCTCGACACCATCGCGACGTTGTCACGGCGCGCGTCGGCACTGCTCGACGACTTGGACGACACGGTCGCCGGCCGCTATCTGCTCGAGGTCAGCTCCCCCGGTGTCGACCGACCGTTGACCACCGACAAGCACTTTCGTCGGGCGCACGGCCGCAAGGCGGAACTGACGCTGGCCGACGGGTCGTCGGTCACCGGGCGCATCGGCGACATCCACGACGCCCGGTTGCGCCTGGTAATCCGCGCCGACAGCCGCGACTGGGCGGTGCGTGAAATTCCGCTCGACAACATCGTGAAAGCCGTTGTGCAGGTGGAGTTTTCGGCCCCGAATCCGCGGGAGCTCGAACTCGCGGGGGTCCGCCCATGAACATCGACATGGCGGCCCTGCACGCGATCGAAGTCGACCGCGGGATGTCCGTCGGCGAACTGCTCGAAACCATCAAGTCGGCGCTGCTCACCGCATACCGCCACACCCAGGGCCACCAGCCCGACGCCCGCATCGAAATCGACCGCAAGACCGGAGAGGTCACGGTCATTGCCCGCGAAGTCGACGAAGACGGCAACGTCATCAGCGAATGGGATGACACCCCAGAGGGGTTCGGCCGCGTCGCGGCCACCACCGCCCGCCAGGTCATGCTGCAACGCCTTCGCGACGCCGAAAACGAGAAGACCTACGGAGAGTTCTCCGCACGCGAGGGCGACATCGTCGCCGGAGTCATCCAGCGCGACGCTCGTGCGAACGCCCGCGGACTCGTGGTCGTGCGGATGGGCAGTGAGACGAAGGGATCCGAGGGAGTGATCCCGACGGCCGAGCAGGTACCCGGCGAACGCTACGAACACGGCGACCGGCTGCGCTGCTACGTCGTCGGGGTCAGCCGCGGCTCCCGTGAACCGCTGATCACGCTGTCGCGCACCCATCCGAACCTGGTGCGCAAGCTGTTCTCTCTGGAAGTGCCCGAGATCGCCGACGCCTCGGTGGAGATCGTCGCGGTCGCCCGTGAGGCCGGGCACCGCTCCAAGATCGCGGTGCGCTCACGAATTCCCGGGCTGAATGCGAAGGGCGCCTGCATCGGGCCGATGGGGCAGCGGGTACGCAACGTGATGAGCGAACTCTCCGGCGAAAAGATCGACATCATCGACTACGACGAAGACCCGGCACGATTCGTCGCCAACGCGCTCTCGCCCGCTAAGGTGGTGTCGGTGTCGGTCGTCGATGCCAACGCGCGCGCCGCACGCGTCGTCGTCCCTGACTTCCAGCTGTCGCTCGCGATCGGCAAGGAAGGACAAAACGCCAGGTTGGCGGCTCGTTTGACCGGCTGGCGCATCGACATCCGCAGCGACAACGAGGCTCCGCAGAGCCAGCCTGCGCCTTAGGTAGACTGACGCGTGATCCAGCGCGAGACTTCGGCTCCCGGGACGGGGCCGGTGCGGACCTGTATCGGGTGCCGAAGACGAGAGCTGGCCGACGGACTGCTTCGCGTGGTTGCTGTGTCGATAGGGAATGGCGAGTTCGCCGCGACCGTTGATACCGCAGGCAAATTGCCGGGGCGGGGTGCCTGGTTGCACCCCAACCAGCAGTGTCTTCGCGCAGCTATCCGGCGGCGAGTTTTCGGCCGAGCGTTGCGCATCACCGGTTCACCGGACACATCCGCGGCCGTCGAGCACATCAGGAGGCTCGAGGCCGCGGCCAGAGAACAGGCAACAGAACAGGTAGCGAAGAACATGAGCACACCGTGAAGTCCCGATGACCATGTGTCATAGCTAAACCCGGGGCGCCGGCCTACCACCGTCGCCTCGAGAGATGGAGAGGTAGTGGCAGGTAAGGCCCGTGTGCACGAGTTGGCCAAGGAACTCGGTGTCACCAGTAAAGAAGTCCTCGCCCGGCTGAGCGAGCAGGGCGAATTCGTCAAGTCGGCCTCGTCGACCGTGGAGGCCCCGGTCGCGAGGCGGCTACGGGAATCCTTCGGCGGCGGCAAGTCCGTGCAGGCCCCGGCAGGCAATGGCAAGGCGGCGAAATCCGACGGCGCCGCGCCGGCGAAGGCTGCGAAGGCGGCCGCCGCGCCGGCTCCTGCCGCACCTGCTGCGCCAGCCCCCGCGCCCGCAGCCCAGGCCCCGGCCCCTGCCGCGAGTGCGCCCCCCGCACCGAGCCCGGCGCCGCCCGCCCCGGCTGGCCCGCGTCCGGGGCCACGGCCCGGACCGCGCACCCCGCGCGTCGGCAACAACCCGTTCTCCACGGCGCAACCGATCGACCGCCCGATTCCGCGCCCACAGGCGCCGCGGCCCGGAATGCCGCGGCCCGGTGCGCGGCCAGGCGCGTCACCCGGCAACATGCCGCCTCGTCCCGCCGGCGGTGTCGGCGGACGGCCCGGCGGCCCGCGTCCCGGTCCCGGTGGCCGTGGCGCCGGTGCCCCGGCGGGCGGCCGCGGAGGCCCCGGCGGCGGCAACTATCGCGGCGGCGGACCCGGCGGTGGCGGCCCTGGCGGCGGCGGCGGCGGGTTCCGAGGTCGTCCCGGCGGCGGCGGTCGCCCCGGCCAGCGAGGCGGAGCGGCCGGCGCGTTCGGCCGTCCCGGCGGCGCACCACGGCGCGGCCGCAAGTCCAAGCGGCAGAAGCGCCAGGAATACGACTCGATGCAGGCACCGGTTGTCGGCGGTGTGCGGTTGCCGCATGGCAACGGCGAGACCATCCGGCTGGCTCGCGGAGCTTCTTTGAGCGACTTCGCCGAGAAGATCGACGCAAACCCGGCCGCCCTGGTGCAGGCACTGTTCAACCTCGGCGAGATGGTGACGGCCACCCAGTCCGTCGGCGACGACACGCTCGAACTGCTGGGCGGCGAGATGAACTACAAGGTCCAAGTCGTCTCCCCAGAGGACGAGGACCGCGAGCTGCTGGAGTCTTTCGACCTGACCTACGGCGAGGACGAAGGCGGCGAGGAGGATCTCCAGACCCGCCCGCCGGTGGTGACCGTGATGGGTCACGTCGACCACGGCAAGACGCGACTGCTGGACACGATCCGCCAGGCCAACGTCCGGGAGGAAGAGGCCGGCGGGATCACCCAGCACATCGGCGCCTACCAGGTCGGCGTCGACCTCGACGGCACCGAACGGCTGATCACGTTCATCGACACCCCGGGCCACGAAGCGTTCACCGCGATGCGTGCCCGTGGTGCGAAGGCCACCGACATCGCCATCCTGGTGGTGGCCGCCGACGACGGTGTGATGCCGCAGACGGTCGAGGCCGTCAACCATGCGCAGGCGGCGGATGTGCCAATTGTGGTGGCGGTCAACAAGATCGATAAGGAAGGCGCCGACCCGGCCAAGATCCGCGGGCAGCTGACCGAATACGGTTTGGTGCCCGAGGAGTTCGGCGGCGACACGATGGTCGTCGACATCTCGGCCAAGCAGGGGACCAACATCGAGTCGCTGCTCGAAGCCGTTGTGTTGACCGCGGACGCCGCGCTGGACCTGCGGGCGAACCCCGACATGGAGGCCCAGGGTGTGGCGATCGAGGCGCATTTGGACCGCGGCCGCGGTCCGGTGGCCACCGTGCTGATTCAGCGCGGCTCGCTGCACGTCGGCGACTCCGTGGTGGCCGGCGACGCGTATGGCCGGGTGCGCCGCATGGTCGACGAGCACGGCGAGGACGTCGACGCGGCGCTTCCGTCGCGCCCGGTGCAGGTCATCGGATTCACGTCGGTGCCGGGCGCCGGTGACAACTTCCTCGTCGTCGACGAGGACCGCATCGCGCGTCAGATCGCCGACCGGCGCAGCGCGCGCAAACGCAACGCGATGGCGGCCCGCACCCGCAAGCGGATCAGCCTGGAGGATCTGGATTCGGCGCTGAAGGAAACCAGCCAGCTGAACCTGATCCTCAAGGGCGACAACGCCGGCACCGTCGAGGCGCTGGAAGAGGCGCTGCTCGGCATCCAGATCGACGACGAGGTGGAGCTGCGCGTCATCGACCGCGGGGTCGGCGGCATCACGGAGACCAACGTCAACCTGGCGTCGGCGTCGGACGCGATCATCATCGGGTTCAACGTCCGTGCCGAGGGCAAGGCGACCGAGCTGGCCAACCGCGACGGCGTCGAGATCCGCTACTACTCGGTGATCTACCAGGCCATCGACGACATCGAGAGCGCGCTGAAGGGCATGCTCAAGCCGGTCTACGAGGAACGCGAGCTGGGCCGCGCCGAGGTGCGCGCACTGTTCCGCTCGTCGAAGGTCGGCCTCATCGCCGGCTGCCTGGTCACTTCCGGGGTCATCCGGCGCAATGCGAAGGCCCGGTTGTTGCGCGACTCCGTGGTGGTCTCGGAGAACATGACCGTGCAGTCGCTGCGCCGGGAGAAGGACGACGTCACCGAGGTCCGCGACGGGTTCGAGTGCGGCTTGACGCTGTCCTACAACGACCTCAAGGAAGGCGACGTCATCGAGACCTACGAGCTGGTCGAGAAGGAACGGACGTAGTGGCCGATGAGCGCTCGCGCGAAGAGCAGACATGAGCGATCCGGCACGTGCGCGCCGGCTGGCCAAGCGGATCTCGACCATTGTCGCGTCGGCGATCGAGTACGAGATCAAGGATCCGCGGCTGGCAGGTGTGACGATCACCGACGCTAAGGTCACCGCGGATCTGCACGACGCGACGCTCTACTACACGGTGATGGGCCGGACGCTCGAGGATGAGCCAGACTTCGCGGCTGCGGCCGCCGCGTTGGATCGCGCGAAGGGCGTGCTGCGCACGAAAGTCGGTGCGGGGACGGGTGTTCGGTTCACGCCGACGCTGACGTTCGTCCGCGATACGGTGCCCGACGCGGCGCATCGGATGGAGGAGCTGCTGGCGCGTGCGCGCGAGGCGGATGCCGACGTGGCGCGGGCCAGACAGGGCGCCAAACCGGCCGGTGACGCGCAGCCGTACCGTGTGGTGGAGGAAAGCCAGAACGGGGATGACGGTGACCGCGATCGAGACGTCTGAGAGCATGCGGGTCGACGCTGCCGGCGCGGCGAAGGCCCTCGATGCCGCCCGCTCGGTCAACGTCATCTGCCACGTGCACCCCGACGCCGATAGCGTGGGTGCGGGCCTGGCGCTGGCGCTGGTGCTGGACCGCGACGGCGTCGACGTTGCGGTGAGCTTCGCGGAACCGTTGAATCTGCCGGAGTCGCTGCGCTCTCTTCCGGGATGTGAATTGCTGGTAGCGCCGCAGGACATGCGCCGGGACGCCGATCTCGTCGTCACCGTCGACGCGCCCAGCGCCAAGCGGCTGGGCACGCTGGCCGAACTGTCCGCGCCAGGTCGCGCGGTGCTGGTGGTGGATCACCACAAATCCAATGAGCTGTTCGGCAGCTTGAATTTCGTTGATGCCGAGGCTGATTCGACGACGATGCTGGTCGCCGAGCTGCTGGACGCGTGGGGTAAGCCGATCGATCGTGACGTCGCCACCTGTCTGTACGCCGGATTGACCACCGATACAGGCTCATTCCGGTGGGCGAGCCCACGAGCACTGCGGCTGGCGGCGCGGCTTGTCGAAGCCGGCGTCGACAACGCCGCGCTCTCCCGTCAACTGCTCGACACGCATCCGTTCGCGTGGCTGCCGATGCTGTCGCGGGTGCTGTCGACCGCTCAGCTGCTATCCGACGCGGTCGACGGACGCGGGCTGGTGTATGCGGTTATCGGCCACGGCGAATGGAAGTCGAGCCGCTCCGAAGAGATCGAGAGTGTCGTCGATATCGTCCGCACCACATCTGAGGCAGAGATCGCCGTGGTGTTCAAAGAGACGCAGCCGCAGCAATGGTCGGTGTCGATGCGAGCGAAATCCTACGATCTGGCTTCTGTTGCAATGGAATTCGGCGGCGGTGGCCATCAGCTCGCCGCCGGCTATTCGGCCTCTGGGTCGATCGACGAAGTCGTCGCGGCGCTGCTAGACGCGGTTGGCTGAGCCGGGCTTGCTGCCCGAATGTGCGGTTTCATACGAGACACCCCGTGGCGGCCGTATGAATCCGCGCTCGCAGGGCATATGCCGTCCATTTCGAAACGGTGCTGCCGCGGTGGCCGCGTCCTGTCGCATGGCATGACTAGCAACTCACGGCCCCTACCATCAGTGCCGCAGGACAGTGCCGTTCGGGGTGAGCAAAGCGGAAGTCCAAGATCGCAACTGCCCGTGACGAAGTAGTACTGCTCGCAAACCGGGCGAAATTGCAGTAGTGCGCTACTGAGTTTGTTCCGCCACACCGAAGCGACGATCTCATCGTGGCCTCGACACCGGACGTCTTGGCCATCGTTTCACTAGGGAATGGATGGAGAAACGACGATGAACAACGCAAAGTACATCGGTCGGGTCGGGGCATTGGCGGTCGCGTTAGGGGTGGGGATCGCTGTCGTCAGTACGCCTGCAGTGGCATCGGCCGAGCCGTCGGATTCCGGCACGAGTTCGTCGTCTAGTTCGTCGTCTAGTTCCGGCTCGACGTCTTCTGATTCGTCGTCAACGACGTCGTCGACGTCAGCGGGTGACCTCCGCGGTCGCCATCGGACTTCCCTGAAACCGCCCGGTTCGATGGCGGTAAGCGGTTCCGGCGCCGCAACGAGCTCGTCGACGGCCGCGTCTGATCGGCAGTCCAGGCGGAGGGGTGCAAACGTGCCCGGAGTGACAGTCGAAACTGGCGGACTGCAAACCAGCTCACCGACAGTGCCGTCTCCGTCGGCGCCGCGACCTGTGGGGGCCGATGCCGGTCCGAGGTCGCGAACAACAGCTGCCATGAGGCCAGCACGGCTCAGCACGGCCTCACCGGCGTCTGACTATTCGGCGGCGGAGGCTACCCCGGCCCGGACCGCAGTGAACGCACCCGCTGCCGACACCACGGCGCGGGCCAATAGTTTGGACGCCCGCGTCTTTGCGGACGTGGTGCAACCATCGGCGTTAACGACTGCGCCGGTTGCGTCGACCCTCGGCGCTGCTACACCAACGGCGATATCAGTCCCCGACTCCGCATCGGTGGTGCAGCAGCCCGCGAACGCGGTCCGTGCTCCGGCATCCGCCAATATCGTGTCGACCCTTGTCAGCGCGGTGCTCTCGCCGTTTGCCAATAACGCGCCGTCGATGCCTGCGCAGCCGCCGACAGTGTGGACGCTGCTGGCCTTCGCGCGCCGCGAATTTGAGCAGGCATTATCCGTCCCATCGCCGATCGTCAAACCGCTCGCCGGTCAAATCTCCGGCGGGCTCGTCTCCGAAACCCCCACGCTCGACGGCCAGTCGATCGACACGGCAATCACCGGCAACATCGGTGCGTCCACCGCGGCCCTAGCGGACCTGACGGTAAACGCACAGCCTGCCGCCAGCGTGGCGCCGGCCACATTCACCGGTGAACCATCGGTCGTATCCCATGTCTTCACCGGGGTCTTCCGGGTTGTGCACGCAGCCGGCGACTTCTTGGGTGTAGATCTACGAATCCCGCTACTAAAGCTGCTGTCGAGTGAGCGGCCGCCGTGGTTTACGACGCTGGGACTAAACGTGCAACGCGGCGAGTTCGAGGGGATGCCCGTCTGGACACTGCAGTCCCGCGGAGCGACGTCGGAAGAGACAGTCGTGGCCATTCACGGGGGCGCGTTCATTGTGCAGCCCACCATCTTTCATTGGCTCGATTACGCTGCCATCGCTCGCGACACCGGCGCCACGTTGATCGTGCCGCTGTACCCACTGGTGCCACAGGGAGGCACCGCCGGCACGGTCGTGCCCGCGATCGCGGACTTGATCTCCTCGCAGATTGACCAACGCGGGGCCGAGAACGTCAGTGTGTTCGGCGATTCCGCTGGCGGCAATATGGCGCTGGCGGCGGTGCAGGAATTGGTGCGCCGCGGTGGCCCCGCGCCGTCGCACATGGTGTTGATTTCACCGCCGGTCGACGCCACCCTGAGCAACCCGGCCATTCAATTTGTAGACGACCCCCTCTTTTCGGGTCTCCTCCCGACTCTCCACAATATCGCCCAACAATGGGCCGGCGACCTCGACATAACCGATCCGCTGGTCAGTCCCCTCTTCGGGTCACTGGCGGGGCTTCCGCCGACCGCGGTCTACTTCGGAAGCCTGGAAATCCTCGCGCCCGATGGGCTTGTCCTCCAAGAAAAGGCCTTAGCGACGCCGGGCGCCGATTTCACCTTCATCCTGCGCAAGGGTGAAATACACGACTGGGCGAGCGTCACTCTTTTGCCCGAGACGCGAGCTGTTCTCCCAGACATTTACCGACAGCTAGGCATCTCTGCGTGAGTGAGTCGCGCACCGCACTCGCTACAGAACCTGCCCGTCGAACTGCACTGCGCGCCGCAAAAGCCACAGATCACAAGCGTCCCATTTCGAAACGGTGCTCTCACCGTCGCCGCGCGACTAAGTAGTACTGCGCGGGAATCGGGCGAGGTTGCAGTAGTGCACTACTGAGTGTGCCGCACCGCCCGGCGGCGAGGATTCCGATAGCGGAAGGCCTAACCCACGGTGGGCTTGTGTTCGCCGGGACGGAGAGACGGAGGCCGGCGATGAGAAGCGGGAAGCATGTTCGTCGCATCACCACACGGATGACGGTGGCGATCGCAACCGTGGTGCTGGTGGCGACGGCCACGGCCCTGTCGGGACTGCCGTCGAGGGTGTCGCCGCTTATTCAATTGTCCGCCGACTCGACCGCCTTGATCATGGGTGGGACCAGTGTCTCGACGCCCGACAACGCCTACATCGGAATTGTCATGAACCACTTCATCGCCCCGACGCATGCGGGCCAGACCATCACGCCGGTGGCGGTGACCACGCCCGAAGAGTTTTGGCCTGTCACCGGGATCGTCCGCCTCGGCGGAAGCGTGTTCGGCTCTCCGGGCATCTGGGGCCCCGGTAGCTCAGCGTGGCCGGATGAGCCGTGGTGGAAACTCTCGGGGCTCTTCGACCTCACCATAGATCGGTCAGTCCGGGCTGGGGTCGCCGATCTGGAGCAGGCGATGGCCAAGAACGCCAACGACGATCTGGTGATCTACGGCTACTCGCAAGGCGCGGTCATCGCTAACGCGGAGAAGCGCAAGCTCGCCGAACAGTACCCGGCAGGAACCACCGCGCCCGACATCGACTTCGTGCTGAGCGGTGACCTCAATGTGCCTAACGGCGGTCTTCATGCCCGATTCCCGGGCCTTTACCTTCCGATCCTCAATTGGACTTTCAACGGCCCCGAGCCGACCGATACCCAGTTCCACAGCGACGTCATCACTCGCCAGTACGACGGCTTGGCCGATTTCCCGTTGTATCCGCTCAACCTCGTCGCCGACCTGAACGCGCTTCTGGGCATCTTCTATGTGCACTTGAACGACTTCGACGTCAGCTTGGCTCCGGTTGCGTCGAAGTCGGCGGCGTTTCAGGGCACCCACGGCGATACAAGCTATTACTTCTTTCCGACTCAGGACTTACCGCTATTCGCACCGCTGCGCGCCCTGGGGGTGCCTGAGTCGGTGATCGACGTGGTGGAGCCGTTCCTCCGGGTGCTCGTAGAACTGGGCTATGACCGCAGCATCCGGCCGTGGGTACCCACAGCTGCACGGCTGATCCCGAGGCTCGACCCGGCGAAGGTGATCACCGATCTCGTCAAGGCAATCGGCGAGGGCATCGACAACGCTCGAGCCCTCTTCGGGTTGCCCGCTCGGGTGAGCAAGTCCGCTCCGGCCACACTTGCGGCACCGGCCGAGGAAGCCGCGAGCACCGACATTTCGCGCCAGGTGACGTTGACGGACATCACGCCGCCGAACCTCCGGCGGACTCAAACCGAACAGATGGGTTCGACGAAACGCGCGACCGGAAATGCGCCTGCGTCGGCGCTGACGGCACCTCGTGTTCCTTCGGCTTTGGCCCTCGCCTCGACCACCGAGCGGGTGAAGCCGGCTTTGCGGCCAGTGACGCCTCGGCACATGGTGCGGGATTCGCTCGGCGCGACCGAGCAGCCACGCGGTTTTCCGCGCCGTCGCAATGGCCCGGCCACCTCGACCACCGGGACCACGGCTGCCGACCGAGTGACGTCAGCTGGATCGTCGTCAGCTTCTTCGCCGTTGGCTGGCAGAACTTCCTCGGCCGGCGCTTCATCTGGCGGCGACGGCGGCGGTTCCAATTGATTTAAGGGCGACCGTCGACCATCGCCTCGGCCCATTCGATGTGTCCTTCGAAGCCAAGCGATTTCGCCATGGCGCGGTAGCGATCCCGGTAATCCCGGTAGTCCATCTCATCGCCGCGGGCACGGGCTAGCAGGGCATGCAGCCGCAGCAGCCAGATGTCGCGCACAACTGACCCGTCGTCTGCTGGCGCGGCCGCTAGCCGCTCGATAGCGGCCTCGGCTTCGGCCACATCCGCCCCGGCGCCGCGTTCGAGCAGCGTCTCCACCAGGACACCCGTCGCAGGGATTCCCCACGAGAGCAGCTGGCCCTCGCGAACCAGGTCGTCGATGGCCGCGCGCATGAGCGCTATCGCCTCCTCGCGATCTCCACGCCGAGCCAACTCACGCCCCAAGTACGTGTTGACGGACCGTAACTCGCTCAGGTTGTGTCCCCGTCGTTCGAACATGTCGCTGATCTCCGCCAGCAGCTGCTGTCCGCGGTCTCGCTCGGCGTCCGTGTGGCGGTGCACTAGCGCAAGGGCCAGAATCGCCCGGTCGAAGGCCACCGCCATATCATCACCGGATCGTTCGGCAATCCGTAGCGCATCCTCGATCTCGCGCAGGGCCGCATCATCAACAGCCAGTACGCCAAACGGTATTCCCGGGAAGTAGACATAGGCGACAACCGTGGCATACGAAAACGGGTCGACGCTGCGGGCCATGGCCAGGCCGTGCCGCACGTCGTCGCGCCATCCGGGACGACCCAGGCAATACCGGCCGATAGCCCTCGTCGTACAGGCGAGAGCTAGCGGAGACCCGATCATCAGGTTCCCTTTAGAAGGATCGCCGTCGGCGAGGTCGATGGCCCGCTGCGACCACCGCAGCACGTCGCACCACTCACCGCTGTGAGCCTTGGCGTAGATCACCGGGAAGGACAGCCCCACCGTCAGAGTCGCATCGCCGAGCGACTCGACGAGCGCCCACGCTTCCGATGCCAGCTGCGACGCCTCGCGGTTCCGGCCTTGGAATCCTCGGTCTATCACCAGCCCTGCCATGCCGATGGCCAGTGAAGCCTTGTCCTCGGCGGCGGCGCACAACTCCCGCAATTCATCAATCCGATTGCCTGCCACGTTTGCGTGGAGTCTCCAGGCGATCCCGCACAGCATCGTCCGGGGTGCGACGCGCATCGCTGTCCGGTTCGCGTCTTCGGTTGGCAGCGTGTCGGCGATCGCTTGGGCGCGCTCCCAACTTTGTCGCGCCGCGGCGATGTCGCGGTATGTCGCCCACGTGGCGGCGCGCATATGCCACTGATACGCGGCGTGCAGATCCTCGGCGGCCTCCAGATGTTCGGCAATCAAAGCCGCGTTCTCCTCTGCCGCCGCGGGGTCACGTGATTCGATTGCGACCGCGACGCGTCGGTGGAGTTCGGCACGATCGGATTTGAGCTGGGATTCGTAGGCCACGGCGCGAATCAGCGGGTGCCTGAAGGCATATTCGGCGTGCGGGGTGAACCGCACCTGATCGATCAGTTCCGCGTCCAGCAATTCGTCAACCGCTGCGTCGACGCCCACCGCGGCGAGCAGCCGCGTGTCGAAGCGGGCCCCGATCACCGATGCCGCGTTCAATGTTCGCTTGGCCGGGGCGGTCAGCCGGTCGATGCGGGCCTCGATGGCCGCCTGCACCGTTTCCGGCACGGTCAGCTCGGCGACGTCGGCGCGACAAACGTAGTCGCCGTGCTCACCGGTCAGCACGCCGCGTTGTACCAATTCGCGCACCATCTCCTCGGCGAAGAACGGATTGCCGGCGGCACGTTCGGCGATGATTGTCATAAGCTCGCCGACCGAGGGATCCGAACCCAGCAGCGCCGAGAGCAGGGCAGCGGTGTCCGAATCACCCAGTGGGGCAAGCGCGATCGTCTGACCGCCGTGCACCCGGGTCAGCGCGCCTTCATATTCGGGACGGTAAGTGATCAGCACCATCGACGGCGTACGCGGAATCACGGTGAGCAAGTCGGCCACCATCGACTCGCTGACCTCGTCGATCCAGTGGGTGTCCTCGATGATGTAGAGCACCGGTTCGGTGCGTGCCAGCGTCACCGAGTTCAGCAGCGCGGTTAACCGCCGCCGCCGCGCATCGGGGTCGATCTGGGGCAGCGCCACATCCGGATCGGCGATGCCCAGCAGATCATCGAGCAGCAGCAGATCCTGCGGGTCGGCGTCGGGGACCTGTTCGTGGGCGCGAGCGCGGGCAGCTTGGTCATCGAGGTCGACGACGCCGCTAGCCGTGCGCAGCAGCCGCGTGACCACGTCGAAGGCAATGTCGCTGGCGTGGGATTCGCAGTAGGTCCAATACACCTCGGCGCCGCGAGCCGCCGCCAATGCTGCGGCCTCGCGGGCCACCCGAGACTTGCCGATACCGGGCGGTCCCACCACATTCACCACGCCACCGTTACCGCCGGTCGTGGCGCCCACCAAAGCTTCGAGGGCGGCCATCTCCCAGCGCCGGCCGACCAGGCTGGCCTCGGTGCGCCCAATCAGCGCACGCCGCGGGCCGATGGCCACCAGCCGGCGAGCCCGCACCGGCTCATCGGAGCCCTTGATGCGCACCCACTGCGGGTCAGAGAGCACGACGCTGTCTTCGACCAGCCGGGCGGTCGACTCCGAGAGCATCACCGCGCCTGCGGGCGCTACCGATTCCATCCGCTGCGCGAACCCGACGTGCCGCCCGGTCGCTGCGTAGCCCAAGGATCCCGAGCCGATATCGCCGGCGATCACGCGGCCCGAATTCAGCCCGACCCGTACTTGCAGCGCCACCTCGTCACGCCGCTGTATTTCGGTGGCCAACTGCTTCATCTCGTCCTGGATGGCCAAAGCGGCCACACATGCCCGAAAAGCGTGGTCCTCCAAGGCCGTTGGGGCGCCGAATAGCGCCATCACCCCATCGCCGGTGTACTCGACGCGCCCGCCGCCGTAGCGCTCGACCACTGCCGCCGACCGCTCCACGAGTTCGCCCATGATTTCGCGGTACCGCTCCGAATCGAGGATTGCCGCGAGGTCCATGGAGCGCACCACATCGGCGAAAAGCACTGTCACCTGTTTGTACTCAGCCGAACGGCTCGCCTGTGTGAGTCGCGCACCGCACTCGCTACAGTACTTGCCCGTCGAACTTGAACGTGCGCCGCAGGAACCACAGATCAGCCGCGTCGCGGCCAGTCCATCGCCACCATCCCGGCTGGCACCCACGGCACCTATCGTTTCACCGCTGATCAGCGATGTCTGCCGTATCGCCGCCATTCGACACAAACTTTCGAGGCTCTCATGCCGGGGTGCACCCGGACTTCCTCTCGCGCCGGGGCGCTTGCGGCAAAGAAGCTGCTGACCGCTGCAGCGAGGCGCTCCAGATGACCCTCGAGTGGAGATGTCAAGGTGCCAAAGCCTGCGGATCGGCAGGCAACCGCTCAGAGCGGTCCGCCAGCCGAGTCACGATGCGGCTCTGCATCACCGATAGCCGATCCGCTAAACCGGTGATGCCCCGACTATTTACCGCCCTCGGTCATGTTTTCGGCCCAGTCGATGTGTCCTTCGAAGCCGAGCGATTTCGCCATCGCGCGGTAGCGATCCCGGTAATCCCGGTAATTCATCTCATCGCCACGAGCCCGAGAGAGCAGCGCGCGCAGCCGCAGCAAGGTTATTGCGAGCACCGCCGAATCATGCTCTGCGGCAACGTTCGCCATCCAGTCGATCGCCTCTTGAGCTTCGGTCAGATCGCCTTCGGCGGCGCGGTCCAGCAGCGTCTCCATCAAGACACCGGTGGCCCACACGCCATAGAAGGGGTATCCCTGGCGCAGCTCGTCGACGGCTTGACGCATCGCCGCTATGGCAGCATCGTGGTCGCCGCGCCTGGCCGTTTCGCGGGCGGCCCACACGTCGGTGACCGGTAGGAGGAAGAAGATCTGCCTGCGCAGCCATAGCTCGCGGGTCTGCATCATCAGTTCAAGCCCGCGGTGACGGTCGGCCGCGTCGTCCTGACTCAGTAGGCTGACAGCCAACGTGTAACCGGCCAAGCCCAGCGCTCGATCGCTACTGGCTCTTTGGGCGGTCTGCACCGCATCCTCGCTGGCGCGCAGCAGCGAGTCATCAGCCCGAAGCACCCCGTATTGCATCGCGAAACCGTAGGTCCAGGCGATGGCCCCGGAGAGGGTTTCCGCGTTGCTGCGTCGGGCCATCGCGACGGCGTCGTGGAGGTCTTCACGCCATCCGGCACGGCCCAGACACCACCGAGCGGTGCCGCGCCATCCCAACGCGATCGCGAGCGGTGATGCCACGCCGTAGCCGGCGCCCTTGACGGGGTCACCGGCTGCCAGGTCGACCATGGTCTGCGACCACCGCAAGACTTCGCCGAATTCCAGGACACCGTGCCAGCTGCAGAAGGTTACGGCCGCCAACCCCATGGTCGGGGTGGGATCGCCGATCGACTCGAGTAGCGCCATCTGTTGGGATGACAACTGCGCGGCCTCACGCGCGCGCCCCGCGTACATGAGCTCGGTGGCGGGCCCGCTCATGCCGATGGCCAGCGAGACCTTGTCCCCAGCCGCAATGCACAACTCCTGCAGCTCCGCGAACCGGCCCCGGCTCTCGTGGATCGCTCGCGCTTGAAAGTCGGTGGCACACAGCATGGTGCGGGGAGCGATCCGCATCGACAGTTGGTCGGGGTCGTCGGCAGGCAGCAGATCGGCGATCCGGAGTGCACGCTCCCAGCTGCTCCGGGCGGCGTTCAGATCGCGGTTGGTGGACCACGCACCGGCACGCATATGCCAGCCATACGCCGCGTGCAGTTCACCCGCAGCCTGCAGATGTTCGGCGATCAGCGCAGCGTTCTCCTCGACTGACCCCGGCGCACGCTCTTGAATTGCGGCGGCCAGACGTCGGTGCCACTCGGCGCGATCGGAATTCAGCTGTGATTCGTAGGCCACCGCGCGGATCAGCGGGTGCCGGAACGCGTACTCGGCACTTGCGGTGAAGCGCACCTGCTCGATCAGCTCCGCGTCGAGCAGCTCATCGAACATCGCATCGCTGCCCAACGCGGACAGCAGCTCCGCCGCGAATCGGACTCCAATCACCGACGCCGCGTTCAACGTCCGTCTGGCAGGGGCGCTCAGCCGGTCGATGCGCGCGTCAATGGCCGCCGCCACAGTGGCGGGCACGCTCACCTCGGCGACATCCTCGCGACAGGTGTGGCCGCCGCGTTCACCGGCGAGTACGCCGCGCTGGACCATCTCGCGCACCATCTCCTCGGCGAAAAACGGGTTCCCGGCGGCCCGCTCGGCGATGACCGCCACGAGTTCGCGAACCGAGGGATCCGACCCCAGCAGTTCACCGAGCAGCGCGTTGATGTCCGTATCGCCCAGTGGGCCAAGCGCTATCGTCTGCGCACCATGCACCCGCAGCAGCGCGCCCTCGTACTCGGGGCGGGAGGTGATCAACACCATCGACGCCGTGTGCGGGATCACGGCCAGGAAGTCGGCCAGCATTGACTCGCTGACCGCATCGATCCAGTGTGCATCCTCGATGATGAACAGCGCCGGTTTGCTTCGGGCCAGCGCGCGCGTGTTGATCAGTGCGGTCAACCTGCGCCGTCGGACGTCCGGGTCCATCTGGGGCAGAGACACATTCGGGTCGGCGATGCCCAGCAGGTCATCGAACAGGAGCAGATCTTGCGGATCGGCATCCGGAATCTGCTGTCGCACTCTTGCGCGGGCGGCTTGGTCGTCGAGGTCGGTCAAATCGTTGCCTGCGCGCAGCAGCCTGGTGACGGCATGGAATGGAATGTCGCGAGCATGCGATTCGCAGAACCCCCAGAACACCTCCGCCCCACGACTGGCAGCCAAGGCGGCGGACTCCCGGGCCAATCGGCTTTTGCCGATGCCCGGCGGTCCCACCACATTCACCACACCACCACGCCGACCAATCGCGCGCTCCAGCATCGCGTCGAGAGCCGCCATTTCCCAATGCCGACCGACCAGGCTCGCCTCGGTGCGTCTGACCAAACCATCGCGCGGGTTGATCGACAGCAGCCGTTGCGCGCGAATCGGCCCGTCGGCGCCTTTGATATGCACCCATTCCGGTTCAGCCAAAATGACGGTGTGCTCGACCAGCTGCGCGGTCGCCTCCGAAAGCATCACCCCAGCCGGCGGCGCCGCAGACTCCATCCGCTGTGCAAACCCGACCGTCTCGCCCGTCGCGGCGTACCTGGGCGATCCCGTACCGACCTGACCGACGATCACCCGACCCGAATTCAGGCCGACTCGCAACTCCAGGGCCACGCCATCGGTGCACTGAACCTTCTTAGCCAAACCATCTGCTTCTTCCTGGATAGCCAGGGCGGCCAGGCATGCCCGGAAAGCATGATCCTCCAAGGCAATCGGGGCGCCGAACAACACCATCAATCCGTCGCCGGTGAACTCCACGGTCCCGCCGCCGTAGCGGCGCGCCACCGCGGCCGAGCGCTCCACCAGCTCAGTGATGACCTCCCGCAGCCGCTCGATATCCAGGACGGCTGCAAGGTCCATCGAACGCACCACATCGGCGAACAACACCGTCACCTGCTTGTACTCCGACGAACGGGTTGCCTGTGTGAGTTGCGAACCGCACTCGCTACAGAACTTGCCCGTCGAACTCGAATGCGCGCCGCAGGAACCGCAGATCAGCCCTGTCGCGGCGAGTCCTTCGCCGCCATCCCGGCTGGCACCCACGGCACTTATCGTTTCACCGCTGGACAGTGATATCTGGCGTATCGCCGCCATCTTCGACACGAACTTTCCAGATTCTCGTAAGTGGTCTGAATCGAGACCGATCGTTTCGAGTGTTCAGATCGATCGGCCGATCCGGACACGGTGCCAGCTGCCTCAGCCCGCTGATAGCTTCAGCACCCGATGATTGTGGTTGTCGGCTATATACACGTTGCCTGCACCATCTACTGCTAAGCCGATGGGACGGTTGAGTCCGGCGATGGGCAGGTCCCTCTGAGGTGCCGTCCCGCCGCGCAATATCAGCATCCGACTCGGTAAGGAATTGCTGTTGTCGTACGTACCCACGCCGTCGGCCACGTAGACGTTTCCGGAGTCATCTACGGCCACACCCGTCGGTTTGTGAAGTCCGGTGAAGGGAAGTTCGATCTGCGGAGCCCTTCCACGTGACAACATCAACACCCGTGAATGGCGTTCGTCGCTGACGTATACGTCGCCCCTACTGGTCAGAGCTATCCAGGACGGCCAATCCAGGCCGGTGAACGGTAGTTCGTCCTGCGGGCCTTTTCCCGCAGTTAATTTGAGTACGCGGTTGTTGCCCACGTCGACGACGAAAATATCGCCGGCATCATCGAGGGCGATCCCGGCGGGATAGTTGAGCCCCGCGAACGGCAGTTCGATCTGCGGGCCTGATCCGCCCGGCAACTCGAGAACACGGTTGTTGTTGCAATCGGTGACATACACATTGCCCGCGTCATCCACCGCCACGCCATTTGGGTTGCTGAGTCCCGTGAACGCGAGCTCGGTCTGTGGTCCTGAGCCGCCAGCCAACTTCAACACCCGCTTGCTTGCAAAGTCTGTCACGTAGATGTTGCCTGCCCGATCCACGGCGACTCCGACGGGGTCAGTCAGGCCAGTGATCGGCAGCTCGGTAACCTTCGGCTCAGATAACTTGTTGTTGGACGGCTCTTTTCGTGCGGTACTGACGACCGCCACGACTGATACAGCGATGATGAGTAGAACGATTGCCGAAGCTGCCGCCAATGCGCTGCGACGACGCCACCATGGGCGCGTCGGGACCGAAGGACCCGAATGGTCTGCTTGCCCAGAAGCTGGGACTGGTGGCGCCGCACGATCTGCCGATCCGCCGGATTTGGCTCGCTCAACATCGGTGCGCGGGATGTTTTCAGAACCGGTGCCGGCTGACGGACGAGAGCCGACGAAGGTCTTGACCGCAGTCGCAAGTCGCTCGAGATGGCTTTCAAGTGGCGGAGTCATCGCATCAAGCCAGTGGGGTGTCCCGAGGAAGTACTCCAGGCCGCGCTCGGGGGCAACATCTTCGATGCGGAACGGGATCAGCACAGTTTCAGCGTTCACTGCTCGTTCGACCTCACGTTTGATCTGGGGCGAAGCGTTGGCGTGCTGACTGAACACAAGCACCATGACGCGGGACGAACGGATCGCATCGACGATGGCCTCTCCCCAGTCTTGGCCAGGTACGACGTCGCGCGGCGCGATCCAGCAGCGAATGCCGTCGGCTTCCAAAGTGGCGCATACCGCATCGGCTGCCGGCTTGTCGTGGTGCGAGTAGCTGATGAACACGTCATGTGCCACGGCTGAATCCCCCGTTTGTAGCTTCGCCTCACACTTGTCGCGACCACACAGCGGTCACTCAGGAAGCTAACGCATAGGGGCCGCTACCGGCGCGAAACTTGACGATCATTCCGATCAGGCGAGACGGCTGCGAAAGCCTCAGATCGTCGTTATCGTTCTGTCCTCTACGACGAGAGCACGGGCGCGGGCCGCGAGCTCTGGGCGACATGGAATGTGATCAGGAGTGACATGGGAAACGATCTAGGTCGCATTCGGCTACACGACCCCAAGAGTCGTGAGTTTGAATTCCCGGCGCGCAAGGCCACCGCCGGTCTGAGCGTGCGACATCGACTTGACGCGCGGCACGTCGATCAGTTTTTTCTCTCGGGCTGTGTGGGCTATTCGGGCACGAACATGCTCAACACACGACCGGCGCGCTCCAGCCGCCAGAAGTTCAACTCGATCGCCCACCAGAAGGTCACAACTCGCTACCTGAAGAACAGCGATGGCACCTACAATTACAGTGCCGCAACGAAGTTCGACCCCTTCGACTGGACATATCCGCCAACCGACGAGGGTTCTAGTGCCCTGGGACTGATGAAGTTCTGGCAGAAATCCGGCGTTATCTCCGGCTACGACTGGACTTTCACGTTCGATCAATTCCTGGCCGCACTGCAACGACAGCCTGTGCTCGTAGGAACCATGTGGTACGACGACATGATGTCCACCGACTCGGCCGGCGTCATCCATTCATCGGCGTCAGGCAAAGGCGGTGGGCACGAGTATCTGGCCAACGCGATCCTGTGGGGTAAGCGGCTGATCGGCTATGAGCAGTCATGGGGCGAGCATCCCCGTGGGTTTTCACCCACGTTCTACATGTCTTTCGATCTTGCTGAGGAACTGATCATCCATCAGAAAGGTGACGTAGCAGTTCCAAGGTTTCAGTGAACTGGCAGTGACTGCGTCGGGGGACTCAACCGCAAGCGCCGGCCGGATCGCTGCGCTCGCGTTCCCGGCTCTCGGTGTGCTGGCTGCCGAACCTTTGTATCTACTCTTCGACACCGCCATCGTCGGGCGCCTCGGTGCACTGGCGCTCGCCGGTCTGGCGATCGGCGGCCTGATCGTCAACATGGTCGGGTCCGGTCTGGTCTTCCTGTCGTACGGCACGACCGCGCGCTCGGCGCGACAATACGGAGCGGGCGACCGCGCGTCGGCCGTTGGTGAAGGCGTGCAGGCCACCTGGCTAGCCCTAGCGCTCGGCGTGCTGTTCGTCATCGTCATCCAGCTGGCGGCGGTGCCCATCGTGTCGGCGATCGCCTCGCAGGCCGACATAGCCGGCGAGGCATTGTCGTGGCTGCGGATAGCCGTGTTCGGCGCCCCGGCGATGCTGATGTCGCTGGCGGGCAACGGCTGGATGCGCGGCGTGCAGGACACCGTGCGGCCGCTTTGGTATGTGGTCATCGGATTCACGGTGTCAGCGGTGCTGTGCCCGCTGCTGGTCTACGGGTGGCTTGGGCTGCCGCGCTGGGAATTGGCCGGTTCCGCGGTGGCGAACCTGGTAGGTCAGTGGGTCGCCGCGCTACTGTTCGCCTGGGCGCTGATACGCGAGCGGGCTCCGCTCGGCGTCGACGTGCAGGTGTTGCGCGGTCAGGTCGTCATGGGCCGCGACCTGTTCGTGCGCACGCTCGCCTTCCAAGCGTGCTACCTGTCCGCGGCGGCCGTCGCCGCCAGGTTCGGTGCGGCAGCTGTGGCCGCACACCAAATAGCACTGCAGTTGTGGAATTTCCTTGCGCTCGTGCTGGATTCGCTTGCGATCGCCGCCCAGGCGCTCGTCGGTGCCGCGCTCGGCGCCAGGCTTGCCGAGCACGCGAAGTCTGTGGCGTGGCGGGTGACCGCCTACTCCGCTGCCGCGGCCGCGGTCCTCGCGGCGCTGCTAGCCGCCGGCGCGTCGGTGTTTCCGCACTTGTTCACCGACGACCGCTCCGTGCTCCACGCGGTCGACGTGCCGTGGTGGTTCCTCGTCGCCCAATTGCCAGTCGCAGGAGTGGTTTTCGGTCTCGACGGCGTGCTGTTGGGCGCCGGGGACGCAAAGTTCATGCGCAACGCGACGGTGATCAGCGCGCTGATCGGTTTTCTGCCGCTGATCTGGCTGTCACTGGTGTTCGGATGGGGGTTGGCAGGCATCTGGTCGGGTCTCTCGACGTTCATCGCGCTGCGGTTGGTGTTCGTCGGGTGGCGTGCGCTGTCGGGCCGCTGGACCGTGCTGGGCACCGGCTAGCGCCGGAACGGTAGTCCACGCGGTCCGTACTCGCACTTTCCCGCGTGGACTACCGTTCCGGCGCAAGAAGACTAGGGCCAGCGCTTGGTGCAGCTTGCCTGGTCGCCGAGTACCCCGGTGCGGTACGCGTCGATGCGCGCGAATCCCGACGGCGCGAACTCGCCGTTGACGTTGCCCGCGATCATCCCGTTGGTCAGCACTCCGGACACCGCCTCGTCGAGGTCGCCGCCGTAGAGCTTGATGGTGTTGCCGTTAGGTAGCGTGACGCCCTTGGCTAGCTTCGTGGTGGCCACCCCGGTCAGGCACGCAGTGCGCAGCCCGGCGTCGGTGTTGTCCAGCGACTGGTTGTGCTCTTTTTGGATGGCCAGCATGAATCGCGACGCCAACACTGAGTACGCGGTGTAATCGCCGAAAACCGAATTCGCCCGCGAGTCGAACGGACTGCCGCGAGAAAGGCTGGTGCCCAACAGAATCAGTCGGTTCATGTCGACGGCAATGGTGTTGGTCGACGGACAGTACGACGCGGATGGGGTCGGCTTGGCATCGGAGCACGACGGCGGGTCGAAGCTGAGCTTGGGCGGATTGGCCGGAGAGAACACCTTGGTCAGCGTCTCGATCATCGTCTTCACTGCGTTCTGCGTGACGGGATATTCGCCGGTTTGGCCCTCCTCGAGGAACTCTTTGGGCAGAGCGGCGCGACGCTGCAACACTTCCTTGGCATCGATGCCGGCACACGCCGCCGTGCCCTCGGTGAACCCGAACTGAAATGCCGTCACCCGCTCGAAAGCGGATCCGTGGATGAGTTCGTCGCCTCGGACCAGCGGACTGGACTGCGCCAGCAGGGGATCGCGCACCGCGATCCGCGTGGCCATCACGTTGCTCAACGCGTCGCCAGTGCTCAGCGTGAAGCGGGGCGACTTCCCGTCGACCACCCAGCGCATGTACACCCCACCGAAGCAGTCGGCCTGCTGTTCGGCCGCCAATCCATCGGCGGCGGTGTCGCCCTGGATGAGGTCGGCCATCGTGTACTGGATCGCGTGCCCGTACTCGTGGGCGAGCGTCATCGCCACGCCCATGTCGCCGAACCCCGCTCGCCGCTCGGTGAGATAGGGGCCGCGGTCCCAGCCGATCGTGTTCTTCGACGACGTGCACGCGGCGGAGTCGGACGACGGGCAGTTTTGCCGGGCCGACCCGCACCAGGCGGCGTTCTGGTCGTTCGCGGTTTCGCCCCCGCAGAACCTGCCGTGCTTGTAGCGCGAATCCCACGAGAACAACGCCTTCACCGGGGCGAACTTGCCTTTCAGCGGCGCTCCGTACGCGCCGGCCCAGAACTGCTCGATGTCGGCCACCGCCATCGCTGCCAGATGGTCGATGTCGCCGCCGTCGCCGCCTTCGACGGGCCTTACGGGGCCCGGTGCGTTGGGTCGCAGCCCCGACGGATCCTCGGTGACCGGCTTGCCCGCGACCTGCGTCGGGTCCGCCCCGATCGAGATCGGTTTGCCGTCAAGGGTTTTGGCGCATCCGGCAACAACCATTACCGTTGCGGCCGCACAGGCCAGGCCGCCGAAGAACCTCTTTCTTACGGCCACTGCTTGAGGCAAGCGTCCTCGTCACCCCCGACCCCGGTGCGAAAGGCGTCGACTCGGGCGAATGACGAGGGTGCGGATTTGCCGTTGACGTCGCCGGCGACGACGCCGTTCGTCAGCACCCCGGACACCGCCTCGTCGAGGTCGCCGCCCGTCAGCCTGACCGTATGGCCGTTGGCCAGCGGCACACCGCCGGCTAGTTTGGTGGTCGCTACTCCGGTCAGGCACGCGGTACGCAGACCGGCGTTGGTGTTGTCCAAAGCCAGCCCGCCGTGTTCCTTTTGCACGGCAAGCATGTACCGCGAGACCACTGTGGAGAACGCGGTGTAGTCACCGAACGGCGTCGGCGTCGAATTCCCAACCGGCGAACCGCGACTCAGCCGCGTGCCCATCACGATCAGCGGGTTGAGGTCCACGTTGATGGTGTTGCTGGACGGGCAGTACGACGCAGGGGAGCTGGCCTTGGCGTCGGGGCAGGGCGCGTTGTCGAAGCTGATCTTTGGTGCGGCCTTCGGTGAAAACACCTTGTTGAGCGCCGCGATGGCATCGTTCACCGTGTCTTGGTTGATCGGCACTTCACCGGTGTCACCTTGCTGCAGAAGGTCTTTCGGGTAACCGGCGCGGCGTTGCTCGATCTCCTTCGGATCGATCTTCGCGCAGGCGCCGCCACCGCCGTCGAAGCCCATCTGAAATGCCGTCACCCGTTCGAATGCCGAGCCGTGCACGAGCTCGCGTTGGCCGGGATCGGATTGGGCCAGCAGCGGGTCGCGCAACATGATCATCGCCAGCATGACCTTGGTCAGGCCCTCGCCGTTGTTGAGGGTGAATCGCGGCGACTTGCCGTCCACCACCCAGCGCATATAGGTGCCGGCGAAGCAGTCGGCCTGTTGTTCGCCCGTCAGACCCCACTCGAGCGAGTCGCCGTGAATGAGGTCAGCCATGGTGTATTGGATCGCGTGGCCGTACTCATGTGACAGCACAAGCGGTATCCCCAAATCGCCTGCTGTCTCGCGCATGTCGGGCATCAGGCCGCCGCGATCCCAGCCGATGGTGTTGTTCGACGGCGAACATTGCGGCGGCTCCACCGACGTGCAGTTCTGAATTCGCGTTCCGTTGGAGCCGCACCACATGGCGTTGTACGTGCGATACGTGTCTTCACCGCAGAACTTGCCGTGCTTGTACCGCTCGTCCCACGAGAAGAGAGCATTGACGGGATTGAACTTGCCCTTGAGCGGCGATCCGTAGTTTTCGGTCCAGAATTGCTCGATGTCGGCGACCGACAACCCGGAGAGGTGGTCGATGTCGCCGTTGTCGCCGTTTTCGATCGGCCGGATCGGGCCGGGCGGGTTGGGCCGCAGCCCCGACGGCGTTTCGGCCACCGGCTTGCCGGCCACGGTCGTGGGGTTGGGCGGCGGCGGCGGTGGTGGCTTCGCTTCCTCGTGTTTCGGGCAGCCGGACACCAGGAGCGCGACGGCGGTCGCGGCGATCGCGCCGTGCAGGAGTCGTTTCACGCGTCAGCCCTTCTTGGCGATTCCGGCCAGGATGGTGTCCGCGCTCGCCAAATGTTGTTCTCCGGCTTGGAGATACGACATCACGTCCTTGAGGTCGGACTTTTGTGTGGAGCCGCGGCCTTTGACGGCCGAGCTGCACGAGTCGGCGGCGCTTTCGAAATCGTCGACCGCTTGCTGCACTTCGGCAGTCAGCTTGGGGTCCGGGCTCGGAAGCTGACCCTGGAGGGCGGTTTTCGCATCTTTCAGCTGCCCGCAGGCCGGCTCGAGTTTGTCGATGGCCGGTGGCTTCGCAAAGACGGCCGCCAGCACCGTGCCCTCGGTTTGGTGGATGTTGGAAACGGGTCCGTACGCTTTGGTCAGCCAACCGGCAATCTGGTCCACCTGTGCGTTGGCGACCGGCATCGGCGAGCTGATCAAGGCCCCGATCGCCACCGCGGCGACGGCAGCGGCTGTGATTCGTCGGTGAGTTACCAATTCCGCCCTCGACTTCCCGCGGGCCAACCCGCTTGAGAGAGTCACGTTAGCTGAGAGGATTTCGGCAGTAACCCTGAATGATCAGATCACTCGTGAATCTGCGACCGTCCCCGCTTGATCACGGCGTCGCGATTGGCGGCGATCGCATCGCTGCGCGCGTGGCTGCGGAGCCATTCGGCGGCAGAGATTTGCTCGATCCGAAAACTCGCGTGGGTCTGTGCGTCGTCAATGCGGTGGTACGACGCGAGCAGGGCCCGCACCGCGGCGCGGTTGTTGTCGACGATCGAGGCGGCGACGGCCTTTGCGGCGTCGAGCAGGTCGTCGTGCAGCACCACCTCGGTGACCAGTCCGACGCGCAGCGCGTCGTAGGCGCCGAGGTAGTCGCCGGTGAGGCTCATTCGATGAGCCAGCCCACGGCCGACGGCCTGCGGCAACCGCACCGACATTCCCCAGCTCGGCAGCAGCCCCACGCGGGCATGAGTGTCGGCGAACCGGGCGTTCTCCGAGGCGATCAGAATGTCGCAGCACAGGGCCAACTCGAAGCCGCCGGTGACCGCGACCCCGTTGATGGCACCGATCACCGGTTTGGTCATCGGCGGCCATGCCGGAGACAGGTCGGGGATACCGCCCCCACCTTTGAGGCCTGGACCGATCTCTTTCAGGTCGATGCCGGCGCAGAAGGCGGGATCGGTTCCGGTCAGGATCACCACGTCGACGTCGTCGTCTTCGTCGGCATCGCGTAGGGCGGGAAACAGCTTGTCCCGCAACCCCGTCGACAGCGCGTTGCGCACATCGGGGCGGTTGACGGTCAGCGTCCGGACCCGGTCGGCGGTTTCGATCAGCAGCACGTCGTCATCGTCTGTCTGCTCTTCGCGCGAGCGCTCATCGTCATCAGCCACCGCCTGAGCTTATCGTCGTAGGTATGTGCCGAAACATCACCGAGCTGCGCGGGCTGCAACCCGCCGCCACCGACGAGGAGATCGAGGCCGCTGCCCGCCAGTACGTGCGCAAGGTCAGCGGCGTCACCCGGCCGTCGGCAGCCAACGTCGACGTGTTCGAGGCAGCCGTCGCCGAGGTCACCGCCACCACCACGCGCCTGTTGTCGCAGTTGCCGCCACGCAAACAACCCCCCAAGACGGTGCCGCCGCTGCGCCGACCCGAAGTGCGAGCCCGGCTGCAGGCATGACCGTCACTGCGACGTACCCCGCGCTCAAGGAGTGGAGCGCGGCGGTGCACGCACTGCTCGACGGCCGCCAGTGCGTGCTGCTGCGCAAGGGCGGCATCGGTGAAAAGCGCTTCGATGTGGCCGCGGAGCGGTTTCTGCTGTTCCCGACAGTCGCGCACAGTCACGGCGAGCGCGTGCGCCCCGAGCACCGCGGACTGTTGGCGCCCGCTGCGGCCGACAGTGACGCCGACTCTGTGACGCTGCGCGCTGGTGCGAATGTCATTGCCGCGGTAGAGGTTTGCCGTCCGGAGAGGTTGGCCCACATCGAATCGCTGCACATCTGGACCGACCAGTCCGTGCGGGAGGACCGGCTTGACTTTCGCCCCAAACACCGGCTGACCGTGATGGTGGTACAGGCATGTCCCTTGACGGCGCCGCTGCGGCTCGCGCGTACCGCTGACTACGCAGGCTGCACCAGCTGGGTTGAGGTTCCGGTGTCGCCGCAGTGGGGCCCGCCCGTGCATGAGCGTGCGACGCTGGAGCGCGTCGCCGCCCGGGTGCATCGCGCGGTCGGTTGAGCGGACTGCGCCCACTTCTGCACGACGGTGACCGTGTAGCGCGAAGGCGACAACGAACGCGTCGTGCGAAAGCACTGAGGCTCAGCCTGTAACGCGCGAGACGGTCGAGGCGATGATCACCGCAGCGGCCTCGTGGTGGCCGAGGAGGGTTGGGGTTTTCACTTGCGACGTACGTTTGCCTTGGCGTTTGCCGCCGTCATCTCCGGAGCAGCGTTTATCGGACTCGCGGCAGGCACAGCCTCCGCAGACACCACCTGTCCCGACCTGCATTGGATCGGAGCTGCCGGCTCCGGTGAACGGATAGATCCGACCGCCTATGACGGGATGGGCCAGGTGGTCTTCCAATCGTTTCGCACGGTCCAGCAGAAGCTGCAGCACGCTGGCCGCACGATGACCGCTGAAGCCGTCCAATATCCCGCAACGGCAGTTCCCCCCGACGGCGACCTTTTGGGCTGGACGGGATTCATGAGCAGTGTCGATGCCGGGACCGCGGCGCTTGGCCAGCAGTACGCGACGTTTGTGCAGCGGTGCCCGACCACTGAGGTGGTGTTGGCCGGCTATTCACAGGGCGCGATGGTGGTGCATCGAAATCTGTATGGGCTCGCCGGCAGTCCCAACCTGGCTGCGACGCTGTTGATTGCCGACGGTGACCGCATCCCTGACGACAACACGATCAGCTTGGGGTCGGTGACCTCGGTGCCTGGCGCGGGGCTCGGCGCCGCGCAGGAGCACTACATCTTGGCGCACACAAATACGAACAAGCTGCCTGCAGCTCTCGGGAGCCGCACGATCAGTGTGTGCGATCTCGGTGACCCGGTCTGCGACTACGACCCGGATTCCGAAGCGACGACGCCTGCGCAGCTCGCCATCCACACCGGTTACGCCGTGGCGTCGCGCGACGGGCAAGCCTGGACATCGCGGCTGTATCAACTTCTTTCGCCGTCATCGGCCGACGGGGCCCGGTCAGCGGTCGTGTCAACCGCCGGGGCCTGAGCGGGGGTCAGAACACGTAGTACGGGGCCAATTGCTGGGCCCGCATTATGTTCTCGGCCGGACAGTCGACGTCGGGGTTGGAGTAGACCGGTGAGTAGAACAGCGACTGCTGGATCACGCCGTAACTGGTCTTGAACGTCACCATGCACGAGAACCACCACTTGTTGTTCCAGTCGGTGGGCTTCATCACCCAGAACCAGGCCGCCCTGTGCCCGTCGATGTTGGTCTCGATGGCGTCCGGTGGAAGGCTCTCCTCGTAGGTGCGCCAGACGATCGGCTCGATCGCCATCTGGTAGTTCGCGGAGTCGTAATGGCAGCGCAGCTGTTCCTCGTGCTCGGGCGGGGTGGCCCCCAGGCCGAGGCGCTGGATCACGTCGATCGGGATGTCCTCGCACGGATCGAACGGCCGCGGGTCGGTGGTCGCGATGACGGGCCACTTGATCGTCGTCGTCGGCTCGTCCATCGGCGCGGCGGTGGACCGCAGTTGGACGTTGCGGGTCATGGTCAGGTCGGCGGGAGAGGACTGCCACACCACGACCACCGCAGCGACGAGGGCGGACAACACCGCGAACAGCCGCAACCTGGTGGCCATTGGCATCCCCTCCGTCGGCATCACTGCTCTTTGCGGCGCCTTCGGGGGAGTGTAGCCGCGTGCCACCGCCGGCACGGCGGGAAAGCAGAACATGTTCTAGTTCGGGATGGCCCGGGGTGAGGCGACGTTCTGAGGCGGCGTGCATCTTCCGTAATCTGATTGGTTGTGGCGACTCTTTGGGCTGTCAGTGACCTGCACACGGGTCATACCGGCAACAAGCCGGTCACCGAGTCGCTCTACCCCTCCTCGCCCGACGACTGGCTGATCGTCGCCGGCGACGTCGCCGAGCGCACCGACGACATCCGCTGGTCATTGGATCTGCTGCGACGGCGGTTCGCGAAGGTGATCTGGGTGCCCGGCAACCACGAGCTGTGGACGACGGGCAAAGATCCCGCGCAGGTGTTCGGCCGGTCCCGCTACGACTACCTCGTCACCATGTGCGACGAGATGGGGGTGCTGACCCCGGAGCATCCGTATCCGCTGTGGACCGATCAGGGCGGCCCCGCGACGATCGTGCCGATGTTCTTGCTGTACGACTACACGTTCTTGCCGGCCGGTGCGGCGACGAAAGCGGAGGGCCTGGCGATCGCCCGCGAGCGCAACGTGGTGGCCAGCGACGAATTCGTGCTGTCGCACGAGCCCTACGCGACCAAGGAAGCATGGTGTCGCGATCGGCTGGCCTACACGCGCGACCGCCTCGAGCAGCTCGACTGGATGACACCGACGGTGTTGGTGAACCATTTTCCGCTGGTGCGCGAGCCCTGCGATGCGCTGTTCTTTCCCGAGTTCTCGCTGTGGTGCGGCTCCACCGCGACCGCCGACTGGCACACCCGCTACAACGCCGTCTGTTCGGTGTACGGGCACCTGCACATTCCGCGGACCACGTGGTACGACGACGTGCGGTTCGAAGAGGTGTCGGTCGGATATCCGCGAGAGTGGCGGCGCCGCAAGCCGTATCGATGGCTGCGGCAGGTGCTGCCCGACCCGCAATACGCACCCGGGTACCTCAACGAGTTCGGTGGCCACTTCGTGATCACTCCGGAAATGCGCGCGAACGCCGAGCGGGTCCGGGAGCGGATCCAAAGCAGAAGGCAATGACGCTCGTTTCGGTTGTGCTGCCAGATTCCGTTGCAGCCGCGGAACTCTACTCCGATCCGCCCGATCTGGCGCCGTTGCCTGAAGAGGAGCCGCTGATCGCACGCTCTGTCGCGAAGCGGCGCAACGAGTTCATCACGGCGCGGCACTGCGCGAGAGTGGCATTGGGCGAGCTCGGCTTTCCGCCCGCGCCGATTCTCAAGGGGGACAAGGGCGAACCCTGCTGGCCCGATGGTGTGGTGGGCAGCCTCACGCACTGCGAAGGGTACCGGGGCGCGGTCGTGGGCCGCGCGGCCAGTGTGCGCTCGGTGGGCATCGACGCCGAGCCGCACGCAGTGCTGCCCGACGGCGTGCTCGACGCGGTGAGTCTGCCGGCGGAGCGTCGTGAACTGGCCGAGTCGCCCGTGGAGCTGCACTGGGATCGGATCCTGTTCTGCGCCAAGGAAGCAACCTACAAGGCGTGGTATCCGCTCACCCGCCGGTGGCTGGGGTTCGAGGATGCTCACATCGCGTTCGATGTCGATTCCACCGGTATCGCAGGCGAATTCGTCTCGCGGATCTTGATCGACCCGGCCGCGCTCTCCGGGCCGCCGCTCACGTCGTTGCGCGGGCGGTGGACGGTACGTGACGGATTGGTGTTGACGGCGATCGTGTTGTGACGGCCGGGTTGGTGATCGTCGACAAGCCGTCGGGCATGACGAGCCACGACGTGGTCAGCCGGTGCCGACGAATCTTCGCCACCCGCAAGGTCGGTCACGCCGGCACGCTGGACCCGATGGCCACCGGCGTCTTGGTGATCGGCATCGAAAGGGCGACGAAGATTCTCGGCCTGCTGATGACCGAGACGAAGTCGTACACGGCGACGATCCGACTCGGCCAGAGCACCACCACCGACGACGCTGATGGCGACCTCGTCAGCACCGCGTCCGCGCAGGCGGTCACGGACGGTCAGATCGAGGCCGCCATCGTGGTGCTGCGCGGCGAGATCCGCCAGGTGCCTTCCGCGGTCAGCGCCGTCAAGGTCGGCGGCCAGCGTGCGTACCGACTGTCCCGTGAGGGCCACACCGTCGACCTGGTCGCGCGCACCGTGCGGATCGACCGGTTCGACGTATTGGAAGTGCGACGCGACGCGCACGTCGTCGACGTGGACGTCGAGGTCGACTGTTCGTCGGGCACCTACATCCGCGCGTTGGCCCGCGACGTCGGCGTGGCGCTGGGCGTAGGCGGACACTTGACCGCGCTGCGACGCACTCGGGTCGGGCGGTTCGGGCTCGACGAGGCACAGACCCTCGACACGCTGGCCGAACGCCCCTCGCTCGGTTACTCACTCGACCAGGCATGCCTGCTGGCGTTCCCGCGCCGCGACCTCACTGCCGACGAGGCGCAGGCGACGTCGCACGGCCGCGCGCTGTCCGCGTCAGGCATACCTGGCCTCTATGCGGCGACGGCGCCGGACGGCCGCGTCATCGCGCTGCTGCGCGACGTGGGTGCCCGCACCAAGTCGGTGGTGGTGCTGCGCCCGGCAAACCTCTAATGCCACCGCGAGAAGGCGACTAGCAGGGGACGACCCAGATCGATTCTGCCGCAGGACTTCCCAACTCGACGGTGCGCTCGGCGTCGTCATGGGTCTCGCCGACCGCCACCGACACCGTGCCCGCGAAGTCGCGCCGCGTCAACACCGTCAAGTGCGAATCCAGGGCGATGCCGACCGAGTCGAAGTAGCGCAACATCTCGGGGTCGGCGTCGGAGATGCGCGCTACCGAGCCGTGCTCGCCGTCGACGCACGTCGAGAGTTGGCGAGCCGGCGGCGTGGGCACCGTGCCGTCGAGGGTCGGGATCGGGTCGCCGTGCGGGTCGCGCCGCGGATATCCCAGCTTGGCGTCGATACGCGACATCATCAGATCGCTCACCGCGTGCTCGAGGATTTCGGCTTCGTCGTGCACCTCGTCCCACCCGTAGCCGAGTTCCTGAACCAGGAACGTCTCGAGCAGCCGATGCCGGCGAACCACCGACACCGCCGCTTGCCTGCCGCTCTCGGTGAGCGTCACCGCGCCGTACTTCTCGTGCTCGACGAGGCCTTGGTCGGCCAGCTTCCGGATCGACTCGGACACCGTGCTGGCCGACACCGACAACCGTTCGGCCAGCATCTTGGTGCTGACCTTGTCACCGGACCACTCCTGCGCGTTCCAGATCACCTTGAGATAGTCCTGGGCAACCGACGTCAACCCGTCACTCACACCTGAAGAGTTTAGGCAATCCTTGGGCAAATCCGTTGCCTTGCCTGTCCCGTAGGCTTGCCGCTGTGCAGCGCTGGCGCGGCCAGGACGAGATCCCGACGGACTGGGGCCGATGTGTTCTGACCATCGGTGTTTTCGACGGGGTGCACCGGGGGCATCAGGAGTTGATCGCGGCGGCGGTCAAGGCCGGCCGCTCGCGCGGGGTTCCGACCGTGTTGATGACGTTCGACCCGCATCCGATGGAGGTCGTTCATCCGGGCAATCACCCGGCCCAGCTGACCACGCTGACGCGGCGGGCCGAACTGGCCGAAGAACTCGGTGTGGACGTCTTTTTGGTGATCCCGTTCACGCCCGAGTTCATGAAGCTCACCCCCGATCGCTACATCCACGAACTGCTTGTCGAGCATCTGCATGTCGTCGAGGTCGTCGTCGGCGAGAACTTCACGTTCGGCAAGAAGGCAGCGGGTGATGTCGGACTGCTGCGCCAAGCCGGTGACCGGTTCGGGTTCGCGGTGCAGACCATGTCGCTGGTGGCCGAGCACCACGACGACGAGACGGTGACGTTCTCGTCCACATATATCCGCTCCTGCGTCGACGCGGGCGACGTGGTGGCCGCCGCGGAGGCGCTGGGCCGTCCGCACCGGGTCGAGGGCGTGGTGGTGCGCGGCGACGGGCGCGGCAAGGTGCTCGGCTTCCCGACTGCCAACATTGCCCCGCCGATGTACTCGGCGATCCCGGCCGACGGCGTGTACGCGGCATGGTTCACGGTGCTCGGGCACGCGCCCGTCGTCGGCACCGTGGTGCCGGGCGAGCGTTACCAGGCGGCGGTGTCCGTCGGCACCAATCCGACTTTTCACGGCCGCACTCGCACCGTCGAGGCGTACGTGCTCGACACCTCCGCCGACATGTACGGCCAGCACGTCGCCGTCGACTTCGTCGCCCGCATCCGCGGTCAACGCAAGTTCGCCGAGGTCGCCGACTTGATCGCCGAGATGGAGACCGACACCGAGCGTTCCCGCACGATTCTGCGGGCACAATGAGCTGCTGCTAGACTCGCCGCCGACCTGGCGACGTGCTGCTGTCCGCGGTGGCCGCGCCATAACCACTCAAGATCGCGGACCGAAGTATGGAGTTAATTTCGTGGCGCTCACTGCCGAACAGAAGAAAGAAATCCTGGGCTCCTACGGCCTGCACGACACCGACACCGGTTCGCCGGAAGCGCAGATCGCGCTGCTGACCAGGCGGATCAACGACCTCACCGAGCACCTCAAGGTGCACAAGCACGACCACCACTCGCGTCGTGGACTGCTGCTGCTTGTGGGCCGGCGTCGTCGGCTGGGCAAGTACCTCTCGGAGATCGACGTCGAGCGCTACCGCTCGCTGATCGATCGCCTCGGCATGCGCCGCTGACGCGACGATTTTTGAGCGCCGAGAACACAGTTGTTGACGGTTTTCGGCCGATTTCCATCATCAACTGTGCTCTCGTCGCGAATATGGCTCGCCACCAGCGCCGGTGTAGAGTGATGGCGATCTGAGCCGTCCGGCTCGGGTTCGCATGTCATGACAGTGGCCAGCCTGCGAATCGGGCGGTCTTCGGTAGTGGCTGCCGGATCATCCCGGCCGCTTCGATCGACGGCCGTATGCCGTTCAGGTTGCTCGCCACTGCCCCGCATCGCGACGACAACTTCAACAAGGGCTTGTTATGTCTGTAGCTGAAATCGACGAGGGCGTGTACGAATCCACCGCCACGATCGACAACGGGAGCTTCGGCACCCGCACCATCCGTTTTGAGGCCGGCCGCCTCGCCCAGCAGGCGGCCGGCGCCGTGGTCGCCTACCTCGACGAGGAGACCATGCTGCTTTCGGCCACCACCGCGAGCAAGGCACCCAAGGAGCACTTCGACTTCTTCCCGCTGACCGTGGACGTGGAAGAGCGCATGTACGCCGCCGGGCGCATCCCCGGCTCGTTCTTCCGCCGGGAGGGCCGCCCGTCCACCGACGCGATCCTGACCTGCCGGCTCATCGACCGCCCGCTGCGCCCGTCGTTCGTGGACGGCCTGCGCAACGAGATCCAGGTGGTCGTGACGATCCTGTCTCTTGATCCCGACGAGCTCTACGACGTGCTGGCCATCAACGCCGCGTCGGCGTCCACCCAGCTGGCGGGCCTTCCGTTCTCCGGCCCCGTCGGTGGCGTCCGGGTCGCACTGATCGACGGCACGTGGGTGGCGTTCCCCACCGTCGCGCAACTCGAGCGGGCCGTGTTCGACATGGTCGTGGCCGGCCGGCTGGTCGGCGACTCCGCCGACGGAGATATAGCGATCATGATGGTCGAGGCGGAGGCCACCGAGAACGTCGTCGCACTGCTCGACGGGGGTGCCCAGGCACCCACCGAGCCCGTGGTGGCCGAAGGCCTTGAGGCCGCCAAGCCGTACATCCGCAGTCTCTGCGAGGCCCAGCAGGAGTTGGCTCGGCAGGCCGCCAAGGAGACCGCCGAGTACCCGATCTTCCCCGAGTACGGCGACGACGTGTTCTATGCGGTCTCGTCGGTGGCCACCGACGACCTGACGCAGGCATTGACGATCGCGGGCAAGGCCGAACGCAACGAGCGCACCGACGAGATCAAAGCCGATGTCATCGCCCGGCTGGCCGAGACCTACGAAGGCCGCGAGAAGGAGATCAGCGCGGCCTTCCGCTCGCTGACCAAAAAGCTTGTGCGGCAACGGATTCTGACCGACCACTTCCGCATCGACGGTCGCGGCATCACCGACATCAGGGCGTTGAGCGCCGAGGTGTCCGTCGTGCCCCGCGCGCACGGCAGCGCGCTGTTCCAGCGTGGCGAGACCCAGATCCTCGGTGTCACCACCCTGGACATGATCAAGATGGCCCAGCAGATCGACTCGCTGGGGCCGGAGACCTCCAAGCGCTACATGCACCACTACAACTTCCCGCCGTTCTCCACCGGTGAGACGGGACGGGTCGGGTCTCCGAAGCGTCGCGAGATCGGCCACGGCGCACTGGCCGAGCGCGCGCTGGTGCCGGTGCTGCCCAGTGTCGAGGAGTTCCCGTACGCGATCCGGCAGGTGTCGGAAGCGCTCGGCTCCAACGGGTCGACGTCGATGGGCTCGGTGTGCGCGTCGACGCTGGCACTGCTGAATGCCGGTGTGCCGCTGAAGGCTCCGGTCGCAGGCATCGCGATGGGCCTCGTCTCCGACGATGTGGAGTTGGACGACGGCGGGACCGAGCGCCGGTTCGTCGCGCTGACCGACATCCTCGGCGCCGAGGATGCGTTCGGCGACATGGACTTCAAGGTGGCCGGCACCAGGGACTTCGTCACCGCGCTGCAGCTCGACACCAAACTCGACGGCATCCCTTCGAAGGTGCTCGCCGGCGCGTTGTCGCAGGCAAAGGATGCGCGCCTGACCATCCTCGAGGTGATGGCCGAGGCCATTGATGCGCCGGACGAGATGAGTCCGTACGCACCGAGGGTCACCACGATCAAGGTGCCGGTCGACAAGATCGGTGAGGTGATCGGCCCCAAGGGCAAGATGATCAACTCGATCACCGAGGAGACCGGCGCGCAGATCTCGATCGAGGACGACGGCACCGTGTTCGTCGGCGCCACCGACGGTCTGTCGGCGCAGGCCGCGATCGACAAGATCAACGCGATCGCCAACCCGCAGCTGCCCAAGATCGGCGAACGCTTCCTCGGCACCGTCGTCAAGACCACCGACTTCGGAGCGTTCGTGTCGCTTCTGCCCGGACGCGACGGCTTGGTGCACATCTCCAAGCTCGGTCGGGGGAAGCGCATCGCGCGCGTCGAAGATGTCGTCAAGGTCGGCGACAAGTTGCGTGTCGAGATCGCCGACATCGACAACCGCGGCAAGATCTCGCTGATCCTCGTTGCCGAAGAGGAGTCTGCTGAGCCACCCGCATCGCCCGCACCTGCGGATGCCGCGCACACCGGCCCGTAAGGCAGCCCTCGGGGGTCGTCGCGAAGCGACCGGGGGGACGGCGGACCTCGGGGGTCGTCGCGAAGCGACCGGGGGGACGGCGAAGCTGCGGCGAGGTTCACGCGGCAGCGAGACTGCAATCGCGCTGCGCCGCACCACGCTTCCGGGCGGCCTGCGCGTAGTCACCGAATGCGTGCCGCACGTGCGCTCGGCTTCGGTAGGTGTGTGGGTCGGCGTGGGTTCGCGCGACGAAGGCCCCAGCGTCGCCGGCGCGGCGCATTTCCTTGAGCACCTGCTGTTCAAGGCGACGCCGACGCGCACCGCGGTCCAGATCGCCCAGGCCGTCGACGCGGTTGGCGGTGAGCTGAACGCGTTCACCGCCAAGGAGCACACCTGTTACTACGCGCACGTGCTTGACAGCGACCTCGAGCTGGCGGTGGATTTGGTTTCCGACGTGGTGCTCAACGGAATCTGCGCGCCAGACGACGTCGAACTCGAACGCGACGTTGTCCTCGAGGAAATCGCGATGCGCGACGACGATCCCGAGGATGCGATCGGTGACGTGTTCCTCGCGGCTCTCTTCGGCGGGCATCCCGTCGGCCGCCCGGTCGTCGGCACCGTCGACTCCGTGTCGGCGATGACACGCCGCCAGCTGCACTCGTTTCATCTGCGCCGCTACACCCCCGAGCGGATGGTGGTCGCGGTCGCGGGCAACGTCGACCACGACCAGGTGGTGTCGTTGGTGCGCCGCTACTTCGGTGCGCGATTGCGGCCCGGCACCGGCGCCGCTGCACCCCGCAAGGGTTCCGGCCGAGTGGCGGGCCACCCGACGCTGATGTTGGGCAACCGTGACGCCGAGCAGACTCACATGACGCTGGGGGTGCGCGCGCCCGGCCGGCACTGGCAGAACCGCTGGGCGCTGGCGGTGCTGAACACCGCGATCGGTGGCGGCCTCAGTTCTCGGCTGTTCCAACAGGTCCGGGAAGAGCGCGGTCTGGCCTACACCGTGTACTCCAGCGTCGACACGTTCGCCGAAACCGGTGCGCTGTCGGTGTACACCGCGTGTCTGCCGGAGCGGTTCGACGACGTCGTCACCGTCACCACCGACGTGCTCGAAAGGGTGGCGCGCGACGGCATCACCGACCACGAATGCCACATCGCAAAGGGTTCGATGCGCGGGGGACTGGTTCTGGGACTGGAGGATTCCGCCTCGCGGATGAACCGCATCGGCCGCAACGAAATGAATTATGGCGAACATCGCAGCATTGAAGACACACTCGCCAAGATCGAGGATGTGTCACTCGACGAGGTGAACGCCGTCGCCCGCCGAGTGCTGGACGGCCCCTACGGTGCAGCAGTGCTAGGGCCGTATCGATCCGAACGTCAGCTGCCGCAACGACTTCGAAGGCTTTAGGTGGAGATCCACGGTAAAGTCGCGGTCGTCACCGGCGCGGGTTCGGGGATCGGGCGGGCACTGGCCATCGCCCTCGGCGGGGCGGGTGCGCGGGTCGTCGTCGGCGACATCGACGGTGGCGCGGCGCAGCGGACTGCCGCCGAGATCTCCGGTGGCGCGATTTCGCTACAGGCCGACGTCAGCGCCGACGCCGACATCGCAGCGCTCATCGAGGCCGCTGCAACGGAATTCGGTCCGGTGGACATCTACGTTGCCAATGCGGGCATCGGCGGGCCACCGGGACTGGTTGCCGCTGAACGCGAGTGGGACCGAGTGCTCAACGTGAACCTGCGGGCTCACATCCGGGCGGCGACGCAGTTGGTGCCTGGGTGGGTGGACCGCGGTGGCGGTTACTTCGTCTCGGTGGCCTCGGCGGCAGGTCTGCTGACCCAGCTCGGCGCGGCCGCCTATTCGGTGAGCAAGCACGCCGCCGTCGGCTTCGCCGAATGGCTCGCCGTCGCGTACGGCGACCTGGGGGTGGGCGTGAGTTGCGTGTGCCCGATGGGTGTGGATACTGCGCTGCTGACCGAACTGCGGGAGTCACCGGAGCCTGATGGGCGGCTGGCGGTGGAGTCGGTCGTGGCGGCCGGGCAGGTGCTCGACCCAGCCCAAGTGGCCGAGTCGACGCTGGATGCCGTGCGCGAGAACAGGTTTCTGGTGTTGCCGCACCCGCAAGTGCTCGACATGTACCGGCAGAAAGGTGCGGACTACGACGCGTGGATCGCCGGGATGCGACGTTACCGGGCCCGGCTGGCCGCCGATGGGTGAGGTCTCGCGGCGGCGTGCGCTGGTGGTAGGTGCCGCGCTGCTCGGTGCGGCCTGCGCGTCCCGGCCCGCCGCTCCGGCCAAGCCGACCGTTGAAGCGCAGATTTCAGAACTGCAGCGTCGACACGATGCGCGAGTCGGGTTGATTGCGGCCGATCTGGGTTCGGGGCGCACCATCGACTATCAAGCCGACGACGTGTTCGCGATGTGCTCCACGTTCAAGGCCTACGCCGCCGCGAGCGTACTCAAGCGCTGCGAGCGCGGCGAGCTGCACTTGGACGACGCGGTATTCGTGAATCCCTCGAAGATCCTTCCCAACTCGCCGGTGACACAGCAGCATGCCGGCCACGCGATGATGCTTTCCGAACTGTGCGCGGCGGCGCTGCAGCACAGCGACAACTGCGCGGCGAACCTGCTGTTGACGGCAATCGGCGGGCCGCCGCAGATCACGGCTTTCGCCCGCAGCATTGGTGACGACAAGACGCGGCTGGACCGCTGGGAAACCGATTTGAACTCCGCGCTGCCGGGTGACCCGCGGGACACCAGCACGCCGCGGGCGCTGGCCGGTGGCTACCGTGCCCTTCTGACAGGTTCAGCACTTTCCGCGTCAAGTCGCCAGCAGCTGGATGCGTGGATGCGCGGCAACGTGACATCGAGCATGCGTGCCGGGTTATCGCCCGGCTGGACGAGCGCCGACAAGACCGGCAGCGGCGACTACGGCAGCACCAACGACATCGGCATCGCCTACGGGCCGAACGGACGCAAAGTTCTGCTGGGCATCATGACGCGCTCAGCTACCGACGACCCGAAGGCGGAGAACTCCCGCGCGCTGATCGGTGAGGTGACCAAACAGGTCATGGCGGCGCTTGATTGACGCCCAAACTGTAACTGGCGCGGGAAAGTTCGAGTGGCAACCACGGTAGTTGCAGTCTCGGCGAAAGCTAAGCGAGCACCGCCGCCGAAGTGAACGATAGCCCGAGGTCGTTTGCCACCTGTTCGTTGAGCAGCGCTCCATCGTGCGTCGAAAGCCCCTTCGCCAGTGCGGCATCCGCGCGGCATGCGTCGTACCAGCCGTTGTCGGCCAGCGCGAGAACGTAGGGCATCGTCGCGTTGGTCAGCGCGAACGTCGACGTCCGGGGCACCGCACCGGGCATGTTCGCCACGCAGTAGAACACCGTGTCATGCACCCGGAACGTCGGCTGGTCGTGCGTGGTGGGTCTCGAGTCCTCGAAGCAACCACCCTGGTCGATCGCGATGTCGACGAGCACGGCCCCCGGCTTCATCTGGGAGACAAGCGAATTGGATACCAGCTTGGGTGTCCTGCCACCGGGAACCAGCACCGCACCGATCACAAGATCGGCTTGCGTGACGGCGCTTTCGAGCTCGAGTGCCGACGAGTACCGGGTGCTGAATCTCCCGGCAAACTCGGTGTCCAGTTCGCGCAGCCTGCCGATGTTCACGTCGAGCACGGTCACGTGCGCGCCCATGCCACTGGCGACCCGTGCGGCGTTGTAGCCGGCCGTACCGCCGCCGATCACCACGACCCCAGCCGCGCCGACCCCGGGCACCCCGCCCATCAACACGCCGCGGCCGCCGAGGGGTCTCATCAGGTGGTACGCGCCGACTTGCGCGGCGAGGCGCCCTGCGACTTCGCTCATCGGCGCCAGCAGGGGTAGTGCGCCGTCAGGGGTCTGCACCGTTTCATAGGCGATCGCGGTGACACCCGATCGCATCAGCGCCTCGGTGCACGTCTTCGATGCCGCCAGATGCAGATATGTGAAGAGTGTTTGTCCCTCGTGCATCAACGCGTACTCGGGTTCGATTGGCTCCTTCACCTTCAGCAGCAGCTCGGCCTGTTCCCAGACATGTTCGGCACCCGAGATGATCTCCGCGCCGGCGGATTTGAAATCGGCATCAGAAATCGAGGACCCGTCACCCGCACCGGCCTGGACGACGACGTCATGGCCGCGGTTGGCTAGTTCGGCGACACCTGCCGGGGTGATGGCGATCCGGTATTCGTGGTCCTTGATCTCCGTCGGAACGCCGATCCGCATGCATCCAGTGTGAATAACATTCGGCTTTACCGCAATTATGACGATGATCATTCGGTATGATGCCTCGGTGACTGAACGATCGCTCAAACAGTCCGGTGATGATGGGCGCTCTCCGAACGATCTTCGGCGTGCGGCGATCGACGACGTCGACCGACGGATCCTCAACGCCTTGCACGACGACGCGAGGATCCCCAACAGCGCGCTGGCGGACATCGTCGGCATCGCGGCGTCGACCTGTCATGTCCGGTTGCGCCGGTTGCAGGACCTCGGCATCATCCGCGGCTTCTACGCCGACGTCGACCCGGCAGCGATCGGTCGGCCGCTGCAGGCGATGATCTCGGTGAGCCTGCAAGCCGGCGCCCGCGGGCACATCCGCCACTTCATCTCCGAGATCCGCAAACTGCCGCAGGTGATCGACGTGTACTTCCTGGCCGGCCCCGACGACTTCATCCTTCACGTCGCCGCTCGCGACACCGACGACCTGCGGGCGTTCGTGGTGGAAAACCTCAACGCCGACCCGGACGTCGCGGGCACCCAGACTTCGCTGATCTTCGAGCATCTGCGCGGCGGCGCCCCCCTCTAGCCCATTGCCGCGAGCGTGCGTGTCGGCACCCCGACACGCCGAGAAAACGCGGACAATGCGCACGCTCGCGGCGATGCGAACGTGCGCTTTCTCCGCAAAGCGAGCGCTAGGCTCACGGCGTGCGTGTCGGAGTGCTGGGTGCCAAGGGCAAGGTCGGTGCGACGATGGTCGCAGCCGTCGAGGACGCCGACGACCTCACGTTGTCCGCTGCCGTGGACCAGGGTGACCCGCTGAGCATGTTCGTCGACAACGACACCGAGGTTGTCATCGACTTCACCCATCCCGACGTGGTGATGGACAACCTGAAGTTTCTGATCGACAACGGGATTCACGCCGTCGTCGGCACCACCGGATTCACCGACGAACGGCTGGAGCAAGTCGCGGCTTGGCTGGCCGACAAGCCGCAGACTGGGGTATTGATCGCGCCGAACTTCGCCATTGGAGCGGTGCTGTGCATGAGGTTCGCCCAAGAGGCCGCCCGGTTTTTCGAGTCTGTCGAGATCGTCGAACTGCACCACCCGAACAAGGCCGACGCACCGTCGGGCACTGCCGCGCGCACCGCCCAGCTCATCGCCGACGCGCGAAAAGGGCTGCCGCCCAATCCCGATGCGACGTCGTCGGCGCTACCCGGTGCGCGCGGGGCTGATGTCGACGGCATCCCTGTGCATTCGGTACGGCTCGCGGGGCTGGTCGCACATCAGGAGGTGCTGCTCGGCACGCAAGGGGAGACGCTGACGATCCGGCATGACAGCATCGACCGCTCGTCGTTCGTCCCGGGAGTACTGCTGGCCGTGCGCCGCGTCAAGGAGCGGCCCGGGCTGACCGTCGGCCTCGAACCTCTACTGGACTTGTGAACCAGAACGCGCCGGTCCTGCGCACGCAGTTGCTGATCGCGTTCCTCTGCCTCGCGCTGGTCGTGTACTTCCTTCTGCTGGGCCAGATCGCGGTCGCTTTCGTCTCGTCCGGAAGAGCCGCGGCGATCGGACTCGGCCTCGGGTTGATGATCCTGCCGATCGTCGGACTGTGGATCATGGTCAGCACCCTGCGCGCCGGCCTCGCCCACCAGCGACTTGCGCGGATCATCCACGACGAGGGTTTGGAACTCGACGTGAGTTCCCTGCCGCGCATGCCCTCCGGCCGCATCCGCCGCGACGCCGCGGACGCGCTGTTTCAGAAGGTCCGCGAGGAGTTGCAAGGCGATCAGGACGACTGGCGGCGCTGGTATCGGCTCGCCAGGGCCTACGACTACGCCGGCGACCGTCGCCGCGCTCGCGAAACGATGGCCAAGGCCGTCGAGATGGAGGCCAGGCGGTGACCAAGACGCTGCTGATCGTGCACCACACCCCGTCGCCGCACTGCCAGGAGATGTTCGAGGCGACAGTGGCCGGGGCGACCGACCCAGAAATCGAGGGCGTCGAAGTCGTGCGCCGCCCGGCACTCACAGTCTCGCCGGTCGAGATGCTGGAAGCCGACGGCTATTTGCTCGGCACCCCCGCGAACCTCGGATACCTCAGCGGTGCGATGAAGCACGCGTTCGACTGTGCCTACTATCAACTTCTCGACGCCGCCCGTGGGCGTCCGTTCGGTATCTACCTACACGGCAACGAAGGAACCGAGGGAGCCGAGCGCGGTCTGCGGGCCATCACCACAGGCCTCGGATGGGCACAGGCGGCGGAGACGGTCATCGTGATGGGCAAACCGAGCAAGGCCGATCTCGAGGCGTGCTGGAACCTCGGCGCGACAGTCGCCGCCGCACTGATGGAATAAGTCGCACGGCTGAACTCATATGCCCCTGGTTTGATGCACTCATGCGAGGATCCCGCGTCAAACCCAGTCTGCGCAGCGAACTCGTCGCTGCGGTGGCATACCTGACTCTTCGACCGTGGTCCGCGTTCATCCCGGCAAACCGATTCGGAGTCGCTCTTGTCCGGATCAACCTGCGGATGGCCTGTCTACTCAGCCGCCCAGTTCACGGCAGCCGCGTAAAGCAGGTGCGCGAATCGATAGGTGGTGAATGGGTGCGCGCCCCAGGCGCTGACGAGGATGCCGGGGTGGTGATGCTGTTGCACGGAAGCGGCTATATCGGCTGCTCGCCGAAAACGCATCGCGGTTTCGCTTCACACATCTCGCGGTATTCGGGGTTGCCGGTGTTCGTGCCGCGCTACCGCCTGGCACCAGAACACCCGTTCCCCGCTGCCGCCGACGACGCCTACCTCGCCTACCGGTGGTTGCTTGGCCGGGGATACGACGCCGCCAAGGTCACGCTGGTGGGCGATTCGGCGGGCGGTCATCTGGCCATCGCGCTGGCCGCCCAGGCGCGCGCCGAGGATCTTCCCCTGCCGTCGGCACTCGTCCTGTTCGGCCCGCTCATCGACCCGTCGTTCAAGATTGCGATGGCCGATTCCCGAACCCAATACAATCCGATCGACCCGAGCGTTGGACGCCGGTTCCTCGATCTCTATGTCGGTAGCCACGACATCGACGATCCTCGGTTATCGCTGCTTCGCGTAGCGGCGGCCGGACTGCCGCCGATTGAACTGCACTACGGGACCCTCGAAGTCATGCGCGCCGAGGCAGAACTGTTCGCATCTCGCGTCAAGCAGGCGGGTGGATCCTGCGACCAGTACGTCTGGCCGAACCTGGTGCACGGGTACTGGCTATTCCCACGCCTCGTTCCAGAGGCGATGGAAAGCGTTCGCACTGCCGGGCAATTCCTCCACGACGCCGTCCGATCGCCGGCTCCCGGTCGAGAAGCCGATCCGCACCTCGCGGGCGGGAATCGTTGAGCTGCGACCGGTTTGGAGGTGTTCATCGTGCTGACCGTTGAAAGGATTAGGTCAAGTGGAATCCGCCTCCTGCGGCGGGGCAAGAAGGGCAACCGCGATGTTCAGCGGGCCGAGCATGAGCAACGCCAAAACGAAGAACACCGCGCGGTTGTACTTCTTTTGTGCCGCAAGCGAAGCGGCCACACTGGCGCATGTCAGCTGATAGACCGCGGTCACCAGCACGCCGAGAACGATGAGCATCACAACGACATTCATGGCCCATGATTGCATCCGGGCACCCACGCATCGCCCATATGCCGCACGTGTCCGGGGCCTGAGACCTGGTGATTCGAACGACCACGCTAAGCGGGTACGAACCAGGGGGCTACGTTGGCCGCGGTGCTGATGGCGTGATAGGGAAGCACGTATGCCAGGAATCGCCGAACTCGCACTGGGCGCAGCGCCTATCTTCGGGGGCGCGCTGCTCGGCGCCGTGGCGGGCCAAGTCAAAGGGCCCGACTTCCGCGGTCAGATCAAAACCGATCTCGACCTGCTCGATCGGCTGCCAGCGGAGGAGACCGAACGCCGTGCCGCGCTGCAGCGCACAATCGACCAGCGCATAGACGACCTCGTTGCGGCCAGCGACCGCAGTAGGGAGCTGCGGTCGCTGGCCAGCTCCTACGAGGGCAACTGGCGTGACATCGTGTTGTTTCTGTCCGCTGTCCTGTTCACGGTCGTGTGGTGGAACGTCGAGCACTCCCGCAACTACTGGATCTTCATGTTCGTGGTGATGATCATCGTGTCGGTGGTCAGCGGCATCTATGCGCTTCGCGGGTTCCGGCGCAGCATCGCGGTGCTGCTGCACCGGGGCGGCTAGAGCGCCGAATCGAACAGCGCCTTGAGCGCGAGCCAGTGCCGCTCGGCAGCCTCTTCGTCATACGGCGCATTGTCGGGCACCGCGAACCCGTGCCCGGCGTGATACGTCTCGATCGTGTGCGTAACCCCTGCGGCGTCCAATGCCTTAGCGAGGGTCTCGGCCTGGCTGCGCGTGAACGAGCCGTCGTTCTCGGCGGCTCCGACGTAGATCGTCGCCTGCATCCGGTCGGCCTGCAGATGCGGGCTGTCGGCGGTGTCGGTTACCAGCCCGCCGCCGTGGATCGAGCCCGCGGCGGCGACGCGCTCGGGTTGGCGGCCGGCCACGATCAGCGACGCGCGTCCGCCCATGCAGTAGCCGCAGACGCCGAACCGCTCGCCGGCCACCTCGGGTCGCTGCGCCAGGAAGTCGAAGAACGCCGCCGCGTCGGCAGACCACATGTCGGCGGTCACGCTGCCGATCATCTTGAACAGCCGGGCACGCTCCTTCGGGTCGGTGAACGCGGTCTCCATCGAGAACGGCTGCCATTCGCCGTGGCGGTAGTACACGTCCGGCAGCAGCACCGCATAGCCGAAGCCGGCCATCGTGTCGGCCATCTCATGGAAGGTTGCGCGCACGCCGCCGGCGTCGGGATACATCACCACCCCCGGCCACGGACCCGTGCCGTTGGGCGTGTGCAGGGTGACGGGGCAGGAGCCGTCGGATGTGGTGACGTTCGCGGAGACACTCGGCATGGTGTAGTTCTACTCGCCGGGCTCGGACGTAAGCTGACCGACGTGCCCATAGCCATGCCGTATGAGGATCTGCTACGTCTCGCGCTGCAGGCGGGTACGGCGAAATCCGACCGCACCGGCACCGGCACCCGAAGCCTGTTCGGCCAGCAGATCCGATTCGACCTCTCCGCGGGCTTCCCACTGATCACCACCAAGAAGGTGCACATCAAGTCGGTCGTCTACGAGTTGCTGTGGTTTCTGCGTGGTGACAGCAACGTCGGGTGGCTACAGGAGCACGGTGTCACCATTTGGGACGAATGGGCTTCGGAAACAGGCGATCTCGGGCCGATCTATGGGGTGCAGTGGCGGTCGTGGCCGACGCCGTCCGGCGAGCACATCGACCAGATCAGTGCCGCCCTGCACCTACTGCGCACCGACCCGGACTCGCGGCGGATCATCGTCTCCGCGTGGAACGTCGCGCAGATCCCGCAGATGGCGCTGGCGCCGTGCCATGCGCTGTTCCAGTTCTATGTCGCCGACGGAAGGCTGAGCTGCCAGCTGTATCAGCGCAGTGCAGACCTGTTCCTGGGCGTGCCGTTCAACATCGCCAGCTATGCATTGCTGACACACATGATGGCCGCACAAGCCGGCCTCGGCGTCGGCGAATTCGTCTGGACCGGCGGTGACTGCCACATCTACGACAACCACGTCGAACAGGTCACTGAGCAACTCAGCCGAGAGCCACGGCCCTACCCGGAACTCATGCTCGCAGAACGTGATTCGCTGTTCGACTACACGTACGACGACGTCACGATCCTCAACTACGACCCGCACCCGGCGATCAAGGCGCCTGTGGCCGTATGAGGCCTGCTCGCAGGGCCGAACATCGATGAAGAGTTCAGTGAGCCTGATCTGGGCTCAGTCGATCTCGGGCGTGATCGGCCGTTCCGGCGACATCCCGTGGCGCCTGCCCGAGGACATGTCCCGATTCAAGGATCTGACGATGGGTCACACGGTGGTGATGGGCCGGCGCACATGGGAGTCGTTGCCCGACCGGTTCCGGCCGCTGCCGGGTCGCCGGAATGTCGTACTGACGCGGCAAACCGACTACGCGGCAGAAGGGGCCGAGGTCGTCACGTCGTTCCAGGACGCACTCGCCCTCGACGATGCTCTTCGCCCGAGAGGCTCATCGGAAGACGACGTGTGGGTGATCGGCGGCGCGGAGATCTACGCGCTCGGTCTGCCACACGCCGCCCGCTGCGAAGTCACCGAGGTGGACATCCACATGCCTCGCCAGGACGACGACGCCGTCGCACCGGTGCTCGACGAGAGCTGGGTGGCGCACGACGGAGAGTGGCAGGTCAGTCGCACCGGCCTGCGCTACCGGTTCAGTAGCTACCGGCGGCGATGAGCGCTCGCGCGAAGAGCAGATGAGTCGGCTGACGACCCTGACGGCCGACCAGGCGCGCCGGGTCGGGGTCGCGGCTCAAGGCTTCGCTGAAGTCAAACTCCGCGGGCCTCTCACCAGGGCTCATCTGCGCCGTTTGATTTCGAGAATCCAAGTGCTCCAACTTGATTCGGTATCGGTTGCGGTGCGTGCGCACTACGCGCCGGTATTCAGCCGACTCGGCCCATACGACCGCGACGTTGTGGACCGCGCGGCTTGGAGCCACAGTGCCCGCTCGCCGCGGCTGCTGGTCGAGTACTGGGCACACGAGGCCGCGCTGATGTCCGTCGACGACTGGCCGCTTCTGCGCTGGCGGATGCGCGAGCTGCGCCACGGACGGTGGGGCACGCACATCGTCAAGGCCAACCCGCGGCTAGCCGACGAGATCGTCGCTGCGGTCGCCGAACTCGGCCCCTGCACGGCCGGCCAGATCGAGGCTTATCTGGCCGCCGAGCCGCGCTCCCGCAAGGGCCCGTGGTGGGACCGCAGCGAGACCAAATGGGTGGCCGAAGCTCTTTTCGCCGCGGGCGTGCTGACGACGGCGACGCGGGTGGGCTTCGCGCGGCATTACGACCTGTCCGAACGGGTATTGCCGGCCGATGTATTGACGCGGGAGGTCCCCGACGACGAGGCGCTCAGGCAGTTGACGTTGCGCGGCGCCACCGCCCTGGGCGTCGGGACCGAGGCGGACATTCGCGACTACTTCCGCCTGTCGGCGCAACAAGTGAAGCCGGTGCTGGCGGAGCTGGTGGCATCGGGGGAGCTGGAGCGCGTCGAAGTCAAGGGTTGGACGGCGCCGGCGTATCTGCGGACAGGCGCCACCGTGCCCCGTGTCGACCGGGGTACGGCGCTGCTGTGCCCGTTTGACCCGCTGGTCTTCTTCCGGCCGAGGGTGCAGCGGCTGTTCGGCTTTCACTACCGCATCGAGATCTACACGCCCGCCGCCAGACGGCAGTACGGCTACTACGTGTGGCCGTTTTTGCTCGACGGCCGGCTCGTCGCCCGGGTGGACCTCAAGGCCGACCGGTCCGACGACGCGCTGCAGGTGCTCGGCGCGTTCGTCGAGCCTGGGCAGTCACCGGCACGGGTGGCGTCCGCACTGGCGACCGAGCTGGAATCGATGGCGTCGTGGCTTTCGCTGGGCAAGGTCCGCGTCGGCGACCGCGGCGATCTGGCGGCCGTCCTTCGCCGAGTGTGGGCCTAATGGACGAAAATCCGCCGGTATCCATCCATAACGCCCACGCTCGACGCCGAGCCCGGCCGGATAGGCTTGCCAACCGTGGCCGAGACCGCGCCGCTTCGGGTGCAGCTGATCGCGAAGAGCGAGTTCGTCGCGCCACCCGACGTGCCCTGGAGCACCGACGCCGACGGCGGCCAGGCGCTGACGGAGTTCGCCGGCCGGGCCTGCTACCAGAGCTGGTCCAAGCCGAACCCGAGAACCGCGACCAACGCCGCCTACATCAGGCACATCATTGACGTCGGCCATTTCTCGGTGCTCGAGCATGCGTCGGTGTCGTTCTACATCACCGGGCTGTCGCGGTCGTGCACCCACGAGCTGATCAGGCACCGGCACTTCTCCTACTCGCAGCTGTCCCAGCGCTTCGTTCCCGAACGCGACTCGCAGGTGGTGCTGCCGCCTGGCATCGACGGCGACGCCGAGCTGCAAGAGCTCCTGCTGAAAGCCGCCGACACCAGCCGGGAGGCCTACGCCACGCTGCTGGCCAAACTCGAGGCCAAGTTCGCCGACGAACCCAACGCCGTGCTCCGCCGCAAGCAGGCACGCCAGGCCGCGCGCGCTGTCCTGCCCAACGCGACCGAGACCCGCATCGTCGTCACCGGCAACTACCGCGCCTGGCGGCATTTCATCGCAATGCGGGCCAGCGAACACGCCGACGTCGAAATCCGGCGCCTCGCGATCGCGTTTCTGCGTCAGCTCGCTGACCTCGCACCCGCGGTGTTCGCCGATTTCCAGGTCACGACGCTGGCCGACGGCAGCGAGGTGGCAACGTCGCCTCTGGCGACGGAGGGCTGAGGGTAACCTTGATGCGCGTGAGCACCAGCGGGATGGACGTCGGCGCGCAACTTGGCACAGTGCTGACCGCGATGGTCACCCCTTTTGCGCGCGACGGCTCATTGGACACCGCAGCTGCCGCCGGCTTGGCGACCCACCTCGTCGACTCCGGCTGCGACGGCCTGGTGCTGTCCGGCACCACCGGCGAATCGCCGACGACTACCGACGACGAGAAGATCGCACTGCTGCGTGCGGTCCTCGACGCCGTCGGCGACCGTGCTCGCATCATCGCCGGCGCAGGCACCTACGACACCGCGCACAGCATCAAACTGGCCAAGGCGTGCGAAGCCGAAGGGGCACACGGCCTTCTGGTCGTCACGCCGTACTACTCCCGTCCGCCGCAAGCCGGGCTTCGCGCGCACTTCACGGCGATCGCTGACGCAGTGTCCATCCCCGTGCTGCTCTACGACATCCCGCCGCGGTCGGTGGTTCCGATCGCATTCGACACCATCCGCGCGCTGGCCGAGCACCCCAACATCGTCGGGGTCAAGGACGCCAAGGGCGACTTGCACGGCGGCGCGGACATCATCGCGTCGACCGGACTCGCCTATTACTCGGGTGACGACGAGCTGAACCTGCCATGGCTGGCGATGGGCGCGATCGGATTCATCAGCGTGATCTCGCATCTGGCGCCGGGACAGCTACGAGACATGTTGTCCGCGTTTGAATCCGGGGATGTCGCGACGGCGCGCAAGATCAGCGTGTCGGTGAGCCCACTGTGCGCGGCGATGAAACGTCTCGGCGGTGTGACGATGGTGAAGGCCGGCCTGCGGCTGCAGGGCATCGAGGTCGGTGACCCCCGGCTACCGCAGGTGCCCGCCACTGCCGAGGAGGTCAGTGCGCTGGCCGCCGAAATGCGCGCCGCCGCGGTGCTGCATTGAATCAAGACCTGACGCCGCCGGGCCCGCTGGCGCCCGGAGCTCTGCGAGTCACGGCCCTGGGCGGTATCAGCGAAATCGGCCGGAACATGACGGTTTTCGAACACCTTGGCCGGCTGCTGGTCGTCGACTGCGGCGTGCTGTTCCCCGGACACGACGAGCCCGCCGTCGACCTGATACTGCCCGACATGCGACACGTCGAGAACCGGCTCGATGACATCGAGGCGCTGCTGCTCACCCATGCGCACGAGGACCACATCGGGGCGATTCCCTATCTGCTCAAACTGCGCCCCGACATCCCGGTTGTCGGTTCGAAGTTCACGCTTGCGCTGGTCGCGGAGAAGTGCCGCGAGCACCGGATCAAACCGGTCTTCGTCGAAGTTGCCGAAGGCAGCCGCACCAGCCACGGTGTGTTCGACTGCGAGTTCTTCGCCGTCAACCATTCGGTCCCGGATGCGCTGGCGATCGCAATCGTCACCGGCGCCGGAACCGTGCTGCACACCGGCGACATCAAATTCGACCAGCTGCCGCTGGATCGCCGTCCCACCGATCTGCCCGGAATGTCGCGGCTCGGCGGCACGGGCGTCGACCTGCTGCTCGTGGACTCGACGAATGCGGAACTGCCCGGCGTGGGACCGTCGGAAAGCGAGATCGGTCCGGCGCTGCACCGGCTGATCCGCTCGGCCGACGGACGCGTGATCGTCGCCTGTTTTGCGTCGAATGTGGCTCGCGTGCAGCAGATTATCGACGCGGCGGTGGCCCTGGGCCGGCAGGTGTCGTTCGTCGGGCGTTCGATGGTGCGTAACATGGGTATCGCCCGCGAACTCGGTTTTCTGAAGGTGGCCGACGACGACGTGCTCGATATCGGCGCCGCGGAGATGATGGCCCCGGAGCGGGTGGTGCTGATCACCACCGGCACGCAGGGCGAGCCGATGTCGGCGCTGTCGCGGATGTCGCGCGGCGAGCATCGCAGCATCACTCTGAGGTCCGGCGACCTCGTCGTGTTGTCGTCGTCGCTGATCCCGGGCAACGAGGAGGCGGTGTACGGCGTCATCGACGCGCTCAGCAAGATCGGTGCCAGGGTTGTCACGAACAACCAAGTGCGCGTTCATGTTTCGGGGCATGCTCATGCCGGTGAACTGCTTTTCCTGTACAACGGGGTCCGGCCGCGAAATGTGATGCCGGTGCACGGGACCTGGCGCCATCTGCGGGCCAACGCCGCGCTGGCCGCCAGCACTGGGGTGCCCGAGGAGTCAATCATGTTGGCCGAGAACGGCGTCAGCGTCGACCTTGTCGGCGGTCGGGCCAAGATTGCCGGCACGGTGCCCGTCGGGAAGATGTTCGTAGACGGGTTGGTTCTCGGTGACGTCGGCGACGCGACGCTTGGCGAGCGCTTGATTCTGTCGTCGGGTTTCGTGGCGGTTACGATCGTGGTGCACCGCGGCACCGGTCGGCCCGCCGCGCCCGCGCATCTGCACTCGCGCGGTTTCTCCGAGGATCCCAAGGCGCTGGAGCCCGCCGCCCGCAAGGTCGACGAGGAGATGGAACTACTTGCGGCCGAACGTATTATCGAGCCGACCCGAATAGCTCAAGCGGTGCGCCGCACCGTCGGCAAGTGGGTGGGGGAGACCTACCGCCGTCAGCCGATGATCGTGCCGACGGTGATCGAGATCTGACCGCCCGTTGCGCCGAAACCGAATTCCCTGCAGTTGTTTTGCAACATTCACGACCGGGAATTCGATTTCGGCGTGAAGGCGCTCACGGTCGGCCCAGCGGTGCCGACCAGCGCAACCGAGTGCCCCCGCCGTCTACGTCGCCGATCGAGAACTTTCCGCCGGCTCGGCGGGCGCGTTCTGCCAAGTTCGCGAGTCCGTGGCCGCCGCCGTCACTGCTCACCCCGGTGCCGTTGTCGACGACCTCGATCGTGACATCGTCGGCGACGTTGACGCTGACGGTGAGCGTGGTTCCGCCGGAATGGCGGACAGCGTTGCTGACGGCTTCCCGGACCACCGCCTCCACGTCATCGGCCAGATCCGCGTCCACCACCGACAGTGGGCCGCTGAACTGGACGGTGGTTCGCAGGCCGGCGCTGGCGAATTGGGTGAAGATCTCGTCGAGCCGCTGACGTAACCGGGTCTTGCCCGGCAACTCGCCGTGCAGGTCGAAAATTGCGGTGCGGATCTGCTGGATGACCGCCTGCAAGTCGTCGACGGATTCCGACAGCCGTTGTGCCACCTCGGGTGATCGCGCCCGCGCGATCGTTCCCTGCAGCGACAACCCGACCGCGAAGAGCCGCTGGATCACGTGGTCGTGCAGGTCGCGTGCGATCCGGTCGCGGTCGGCCAGGACGTCGAGCTCACGCATCTGGTGCTGCGCAGTGGCCAGCTGCCACGCCAGCGTCGCCTGATCGGTGAAGGCGGTCATCATCTCGAGTTGCCCGTCGTTGAAGGAGGGAGACCCCTTCTTGCGCAACGCGACCACGACGCCGACGGCCGAGTCGCCGGAGCGCAGCGGCATGACGAGTGCCGGGCCCGCGCTCTCCACGACGTCGGGCTCGAGATCGAGGTCGTCGGTGCGCAACGAACGCCGCTCGGTGAAGGCATGTCCGATCAGTGTTCCGGCGACGGGTATCGGTGTGGACAGCGACACCGTCGTCGACGTCATTCCCGCGCTGTTCGCGATCAACAACTCCGGAGCGTCCGCCGCGTCGGTCTCCACCGGCACGGCGATCAGCACCGCATCGGCACCGGTCAGCTTCAGAGCCTCCTCGGCAATCAGATCGAAGACCGTCGATGGGTCTGTCCCAGACAGCAGTTCGGTGGCAATGTCGCGGGTGGCCTCGATCCAGGACTGCCGGGCCCGGGACTGCTCGTACAGTCGCGCGTTGTCGATCGCGACACCGGCCGCCGCGGCCAGCGCCTGCACCAACACTTCGTCGTCCTCGCTGAACGGCTGGCCGGTCGTCTTGTCGGTGAGATAGAGATTTCCGTAAACCTCGTCGCGGATTCGCACCGGCACCCCGAGAAACGTCCGCATCCGCGGATGGTGCGAAGGAAAGCCAACGGACGAGGGATGCTCGAAGATGTCGTCGAGGCGGATCGGCCGGGGATCGTCCATCAGCACACCGAGCACGCCCTTGCCCTGCGGCAGCGTGCCGATCCGCTCGCGAGCCTCTTCGTCGAGGCCCTCGTAGACGAATTCGATCAGCTCATGTCCATGGCCGCGGACGCCCAGAGCACCGTACTGCGCGTCCACGAGTTCGATCGCGGTGTGGACGATGGTGCGCAGTGTGACGTCGAGATCCAATCCCGAGGTGACCGCCAGCATGGCCTCCACAAGCCCGTCGATGCGGTCGTTTCCTCGCAGGATCTGCGCGACCCGGTCCTGAACCTCGGTCAACAGCTCCCGGAGCCGTAGCTGAGACAGCGTGTCCCGCAACGGATTCTGCCGGTCGCCCTCGTCCATTGGCCCTCAGCCTGAATATCCGTCGGGATGCGCTGAACGGTCGAGCCTCGACACGAATACCGCCGCCTGCGTGCGGCGCTCCATGCCCAATTTCGCCAATAGCCGCGACACATAGTTCTTGACGGTCTTCTCGGCGAGGAACATGCGTCCCGCAATCTGCTTGTTGGTCAATCCCTCGCCGAGCAACGTCAGCAAGACGCGTTCCTGATCGGTCAAGCCCGACAACGGATCCGACTTCTCGGCCGTGCCGCGCAACTTCGCCATCAATGCCGCTGCGGCGCGATTGTCCAGCAGTGACTTACCCGCCCCCACGTCCTTGATGGCGCGGGCAAGCTCCATGCCCTTGATGTCTTTGACCACGTAACCGCTGGCGCCGGCGAGGATAGCGTCGAGCATGGCTTCGTCGGACGTGAACGACGTCAACATCAGGCAGCGCAAATCGGGCATGAGGGACAGCAAATCACGGCACAGTTCGATGCCGTTGCCGTCTGGCAGGCGCACATCGAGCACCGCCACGTCCGGTTGCAGCGCGGGAACTCTCGCCATCGCCTCCGCTACCGAGGCTGCCTCACCGATTATCTCGAGCTCGGGGTCGCTGCCGAGCAGGTCGATGAGTCCGCGGCGGACTACTTCGTGGTCGTCGACCAGAAATACCTTGACCACCGCGCGTCCTCACTTCTGCGTCACAAGTGACGTGAACCGACCACGAGCATAGAGCAAGCGGTGGTGTGCAACTTCGCGTAACCGTTCGGTTCGAAAAGCTCCCGCGGCCGGATGAAGGCCCCGGCCCGCGCGACCACGAGCTGCACCGGATCTGGCTGCGAGGTCACGTAGTTCAGAAGCGGGCCGTGAAACGCCACGGCAGTGATCTGGACGTCGGGGTTGCTTCGGCGCCAGCACTCCAGCCGACGGTTCAGCTGCGCCTGCGCCCGCGGGCCGCCGTCGGCGCCGGTGCCGCGCCAGGTGGTCACGACGTGCAACGGGGCGTTGCGAAGCCGAGCCTCCTCGATACCCCGGGCGATGACGGTCGCGTCGGCCGGCGAGTCGTCACCGTGCACGACAACCGCGCCGGGCCCCCTACTTTCCGTGCCGGTTCGGCCGGGGACGACGGCCACAGGGCAGTGCGCGGAGGCCACGAGTCCCGCCGCCGTGGACGGGAGCCGGTCGACCATGCGGCGGCGCCCGATCGACCCGACACAGATCATCTCGGCGGCATGGGAGGCGCGAACGAGCAGGGCGAGCGGATGGCCGTGCCAGATCTCCTCCTCGACCTTCACGGGTTTGCCGGTCGACTCCACGGCGGCCACCGCGTCGCGCAGTGCGCCTCGAGCCGCCGCGAGCCGCATGGCGGGGCTGGATAACGCCGGGTCGACGGCGTGGATCAGCCGCAGCGGGATGTCGCGGCTGACCGCTTCGTCGACCGCCCAGACAGCCGCTCGCAGAGCGGATTTGGATCCATCGATGCCGACGATGACGGACGGTGATGCGGCGAGATCGGTCATATCTCGACGGTAGTTCTCGCCTGGTCGCCGGTCAGGAGTCGTTGGTCCCTGGGTCGGGGCCATTGGTCACAAGTTTGCGCGTGAACTGCAGGACTTCGTCCAGCGGACGGCGAGGGGTAGCCGGCGGGCGTTCCTCCATCGCCGGACTGATCCCGATCCTGACCAATACCTGCGGCAGACCGGTCTGCCCGCTCAGCCGACGCAGGATGTCGCGGCTTGTCGCCACCTCAGTCATGTGCGTCAGCGGGCACGTCGCAAACCCTGCCATCGTGGCTTCCAGCAGCACCGCCGACAACGCCTCGCCGCACCGCAGCAATGCTGCGCGGCTGTCGTCATGGGTCGACAAGACGACGATCTTGGACTGGTCATAGCAGAAGCTGTTGCGACGTTCACTGTGCCCGACCGTCGGGAATGCCCGGGCCACATCGACACGACGGGCCTCCGATTCCGACAACAACGAACTCGGCGGGATTCCTTGAGCAAGCTCGAAAGGAGTGGTCCACCACTGCATTTCGAGCTGATACGACGGGTCGTAATGGCGCAGCCACTCACTCAGCCGGGACGCTTCTGCCAATTCTGCGCGCAGGCTGTCGGCGACGACATCGATCGTCTGGTGATCCCCGTCGACGGTGGCGCGCAGCAGCTCTTCAAACGATTCCCAGCGGGTGGGCGCGCCGAACGGCAACCGATCCGTCCGGCGCAAAAGGATCGCGTCGGCGCGTCGCCGGTCAGCATCGGTGACCGAGTCCATCGGGCTGAAGTGAACAGTCGCGAGATGACTCGGGTCGTTCGGCGTCGGGAAGCGCTCGGTCTTGGTGTCCCAGCCCGCCGCGGCCATCGCGACCCGGAGGTGGTCAAGCGCTGCCCCGCAGCCGAGCAGTACCTCGCGGCCGGCGGTGTCGGTCGCGTGACTGATGCGGTCGCTGTCGGCGTACAGGCGCAGCAGGGAGCCCTCGGCCAGCCAGCGCCACGGTTGGCTGTTGTACAGCGACGGTGCGCGGCACGCGAGCATCACCGCGTCGCGTAAGACGCTGGAATTGAGCACCGTCTGCGTCATGTCACCGGCTCCTTGGTTCACCGACGAAGCTGGACCCGTCGAGGCCGGTGACGACGTCGGTCAGCGGCCGGCGTGGCGTGCACAGCAGCGGGTCCGCGTTAACCGGAGCCCACCCGACGCGAAGCAGCATCTGGGGGTACCCGGTGGAACCGAAAACGTCGGCGCGCACCGCCTCGCGGGTCTCGGCGATCTCCAACGGCTCGGTGACCGGGCAGCTGGCCAGCCCGACCGCGGTCGCGGTGAGCAGGACCATGCTCGTGGCTTCGCCTGCGCGCAGCCGCGCCAGTGCCGTGTCGTCGATCGTGCCGAGCGCGAGCACCGCCGCGTTGTCGTCCTGCGCAGGCGCCTGCGCCGGCTGAGCCAATGCGGGACCGGCGAACAGCCGGGCCGGCAGCTGCGCGGTTGGGTCGGATTGCGGGGTATTGCGGGCCGGGACGCCCGCGACCGAGGCGTAGCGTCCGCTCCACACGGTCAGCTCGGCGAGGTAATCGTGATCGGTGGCGTGCTGCCAGACCGCCTGCGCCACAATGTCTTGCAACTTCGGCAGGGACTCCACCTGCCGCAGCATCACCCCTGCGCGCGCCACCCTGGCGCCCATCAGCGCGATGTCGGCGGCCGGGACCGACCACGAGCTGTAGTGCCGCCGATCTGTGCGCCGCCGCGGTATCGCGGCCGCCAACGCGACGTCTACGTCCGTCGGCTCCTGGGGCGACACCTCGATCGAGGCGACGTGCATGGCGTCGTCGGGATTGGGGAATCTGTGCACCTTGGCTTGCCACCCGAGCGCGGCCAGCGCGACCACGCAGTGGTGCAGCGACGCTCCGAGGCTCAGCATCAGGTCCCGGCTGTCCGGGTCGGCGCTGGGCAGATGCCGGGTCGGGTCGGCGTACAGATGCAGGCTGGCGGAGCCGACGCGCCACTGCCATGGCTGGGTGTTGTGGATCGAGGGCGCACGCGTCGCCAAGGCCAAGGCCGTGTGTACCGTCTCCGGGGCCGGGAACTCTGCGTTCATCGGTGCCGCCTTCTGTCGTCTTGCTGTTGACTCCAGCGTTATGCGACGGAAATCCGGTCGCTAGGGACCAAAGACCTTTGCGACAGGGGAATTCGTGGTGACACCGGCTCGTGTCACGTCGCGAACAGCAGAACCCCGGACACGGTCAAGGCGATCGCCTTGAGAATTTCGAGTCCCACGTAGACGTAATGACCGCGCGAGCGAGAACCGGTTTGCCCGGCCAGCACTGCATCGGAGCGCCGGGTCAGCGCGGGCCGCACGGCGATAAGTTGGACGGCGAGCGCGACGAATGCAACTGCCAACGCGACGACGACGGGCACTGCTCGGTCACCGATTGTCAGGCAGACGATGATCGCGACGGCGAACAGGACTTCCACGCTGTTCAGCGCGCGAAACACTCTGCGGCCGATGCCCAGTCCGATCTGCAGTGTGACGCCGGGCGCCCGAAACTTCAGCGGTGCTTCGAGAAACGAGATTGCGAGCACCATGCCAAGCCAGACGAATGTGATTGCGATGACCACGGCGGACGCGGCACTCATGCATTGGCCTCTCGGGTGCTTAGGTGCGCCAGACACAGGTCCGGTTCGACGAATGCTTCCAGCCGGTCGACGGTGACGGGCGCGGCCCAGTTCTGCAACGCGCCCTGCATCAGCCCGAGATGCACGGGGCACACGACCGTGGACGAGTGCTCGGCGAGTTCGAGAAACGGGCAATGGCGCAGACCGATGTGCACATCGCCCTGCCGCTCAGGTGCGAAGCCCAGCTCGTCGAGTGCGTCGACGAGCTGGGTGATCGACGCGTCGGCCGCGGGTGCATCGGTATGCGCTTCAGGCTTTTTCAGCCGGCGACCCCACGCGCGGCCCGCTTCGAGAGCTTTTGCGCTTGGATTGGGCTCAGCCGAATAACCAAGTGACAGAACCTCGGCGAGCAGCTTGTAGCGCCGCGGGCCTCCGGGATTCATCCGACGCACCGCACGGAAGAGCTGTGGGGGCCGGCCGGGGCGCCGGTGGTCGGGCTCGACCTGCTCCACCAGCCCGTTGTCGAGCAAGGTGTCGAGATGAAATCGGACGGTGTTCGGGTGTACGCCGAGTTCATCGGCGATAGCCGTGATGCTCATCGGGTCGGGCGCTGCCTTCAGCGCCCGCAGTACGTCGAACCGGCGTGTGCCGGCGCTCATTGCTCGGCCCGTGGCTGACTGGCGACCAACGGAGCGTCCACGCCGAGCGGGCCGACTTTGGCGGCGCCGCCCGGAGATCCGAGCGGTTCGTCGCGGCCGGGAAGAGTTTCGGTGAAGAACGCCGCATTGTCCTGTTGGTAGGGCTGCAGCTCTTCAGGCAGATCGTCTTCGTAGTAGATGGCCTCGACCGGGCACACCGGCTCGCACGCGCCGCAGTCCACGCATTCGTCCGGGTGAATGTAAAGTGCGCGCTCGCCCTCGTAGATGCAGTCCACCGGACACTCCTCGACGCAGGCCCGATCCACCACGTCAATGCACGGCTTCCCGATTACGTATGTCATGCGGTAGAGTTTACACAACAGGACTTGTAAAAACTATTTACCGTGGGAGATCGGGATGAGCGAGCGTGATCTGGACGTACGGCAACTGCGCAAGCCCGACAAGCACCCGACCATATTCGCCACGTACGCCGAACTGGCGGCAGGGAATTCACTTGTGCTGGTGAACAACCACGATCCGAAGCATCTGCGGGACGAGTTCGAGGCGGAACACCCCGGGAGCTATGGCTGGGAGTACCTGGCGTCCGGCCCCGACGTCTGGCGCATCCGCATCACCAAACTGTTCAGCACCCCGTTGCCGCGGGTCCTGACCAATACCGCCGTCGAGCAGGACGGCACCGAAAGTGATGCCTCGGGCGCGGTGTGGAAGTTGCAGCCGCGGGATCGGGACCTCGATTCCAACATCATCGTGTTGCCGCCGGGCGGCCGCATCGAGAGCCACAGCGGCCCCGACCTCGACGTCTTGATTCATGTGCTGGCCGGTGGCGGGTCCCTTGCCACCGAGGGCGACCAAATCGATCTGCGCCCAGGCGATCTGCTCTGGCTGCCCAAGCGTTCGCAACGTGAATTCAGCGCCGGCTCCGACGGCTTGCGCTATCTGACCGTGCACCAGCGTCGCCAAGCGCTGGTTCTGCGGACCGCCGAACGGAAGGTGGTCTGATGGCCACCCCTTCGGATTCGGGCGCGGCGTTGCCGTTCGCGTCGCGCGACGACGACGCGGTGCAGGGCCACTGGCTTTTGGCCCGCCTCGGGAAGCGCGTACTTCGTCCGGGCGGGGTCGAACTCACCCGAACGCTGTTGGCCCGCGTGGGTGTGAACGACGTCGACGTCGTCGAACTCGCACCGGGTCTGGGCCGCACCGCGTCGGAAATCCTTGCCCTCCAGCCTCGTTCGTACAGGGGCGCCGAACAGGATCCCGATGCTGCGAGCGCGGTCCGCGCGGTCGTCGCGGGACGCGGTGAGGTTTGTGTGGCGGATGCTGCCGACACCGGCCTGCCCAGTGCCAGCGCCGATGTGGTGGTCGGTGAAGCCATGCTGACGATGCAAGGGGATAAGGCCAAGCACGCCATCGTCGCTGAGGCTGCACGGCTGCTGCGACCCGGCGGCCGCTATGCAATTCACGAACTCGCGTTGACCCCGGACGACATCCCCGGCACCGTCAAAAGTGATGTCCGCCAGGCACTCGCGGGAGCCATCAAGGTCAACGCCCGCCCCTTGACTTTCGCCGAGTGGCGTCAGTTGCTCGCGGAGCACGGCTTGGTGGTCGAGCATGTCGAGACGGCGCCGATGGCGTTACTGCAACCACGACGCCTCGTCTCCGACGAAGGACTGTTCGGCGCAATGCGATTCGGCAAGAACCTGCTCACCCACCCTGACGCGCGCCGGCGAGTGTTGCGGATGCGTCGCACGTTCCGCCGCCATCGCAAGCAATTGACCGCAGTGGGGATCGCCGCGCGCAAGGCGAACGCGTGACGTCGCCACCTGACCTTGCCGACCGCGCAGACGTCGAGGCGCTGCTGTGGCGGTTCTATGGCCAGGTGCTCAGCGACGAGGTGCTGGCCGAGCCGTTCGCCGAAATCCGCGCGAGAGGGCTGGCGTCGCACATCCCGTTGATGTGCGACTTCTGGGAGACCGTCCTGTTCCGCGCAGGGCTGTACCGCCGCAACGCCCTCATCGCTCACCGTCGGGTGCATGATCGACATCCGTTGTCCGCCAATCACTTCACCCGCTGGCTTTGCCTGTGGAACGCCACGGTGGATGAAATGTACTGCGGTCCCGTCGCCGATCGCGCCAAGCTTCAGGCCGCCAGGATCGCCAAGTCCATGCACCGCCGCTTAACAGGTAGCGATGCGGGTCAACTCGATGCGGTGGTGGCTCTCGCGGGATAGGAGGATGTCGTGACTACCGACAATCCGGTACGCGCAACAGTGGTCGCGCGTCGGCCTTTTCCCGCGCGGCTCGGGCCCAAAGGCAATCTTGTCTACAAGTTGGTGACCACCACCGACCACAAGCTGATCGGCATCATGTACATCGTCACCTGCTTCGCCTTCTTCTTCACGGGCGGGTTGATGGCACTATTGATGCGCGCCGAACTCGCGGTGCCCGGCTTGCAGTTCTTGTCCAACGAGCAGTACAACCAGCTCTTCACCATGCACGGCACCGTGATGCTGCTGTTCTACGCAACCCCGATCGTGTTCGGGTTCGCCAACATCGTGCTGCCGCTGCAGATCGGTGCCCCCGACGTCGCGTTCCCCCGGCTGAACGCGTTCTCGTACTGGCTGTTCTTGTTCGGCGGGCTGATCGTGGTGGCGGGTTTCGTCGTGCCGGGCGGCGCGGCTGACTTCGGCTGGACCGGCTACAGCCCGCTGTCCGATGCCATCCATAGTCCCGGGGTGGGCGGGGACTTATGGGTGATGGGGCTGATCGTCGCCGGGCTGGGCACCATTTTGGGTGGTGTCAACATGATCACCACGATCGTCTGCATGCGTGCGCCGGGCATGACGATGTTCCGGCTGCCGATCTTCACCTGGAACATCCTGGTGACGAGCATCCTGGTGCTGATGGCGTTTCCGCTGCTGACCGCGGCCCTGTTCGGTCTGGCCGCCGACCGCCATCTCGGTGCGCACATCTTCGACGCGTCCAACGGCGGTGTGTTGTTGTGGCAGCACCTGTTCTGGTTCTTCGGGCATCCCGAGGTCTACATCGTCGCGCTGCCGTTTTTCGGCATCGTCACCGAAGTCATTCCTGTGTTCTCCCGCAAGCCGGTGTTCGGCTATTCGACGCTGGTGTATGCGACGATCAGTATCGGTGCGCTCTCGGTGGCGGTGTGGGCACATCACATGTTCGCCACCGGTGCGGTGCTGCTGCCGTTCTTCTCCTTGATGTCGTACTTGATCGCGGTGCCGACCGGCCTGAAGTTCTTCAACTGGATCGGCACGATGTGGAAGGGACAGTTGACGTTTGAGACGCCGATGCTGTTCTGCGTGGGCTTTATCGTCACGTTCCTGCTGGGCGGCTTGTCCGGGGTGATGCTGGCCAGCCCGCCGATCGACTTCCACGTCACCGATACGTACTTCCTGGTGGCGCACTTTCACTATGTGTTGTTCGGCACGATCGTGTTCGCCAGCTTCGCCGGCATCTACTTCTGGTTTCCGAAGATGACCGGCCGGCTGCTCAATGAGCGTCTTGGCAAGCTGCACTTCTGGCTGACGCTCATCGGTTTTCACACCACGTT
>DATBFF010000223.1:0-25148 GCA_036558625.1 Mycobacterium sp.
GAGCTCATCGATGCTGAATCGCCGCAACAACCGGCCCACCGGCGTAACCCGCGGATCGTTGCGAATTTTGAACAGCAGACCGTCGCTTTCGTTGATGTCCAGGAGTCGCTCCAGCTGCTCGTCCGCGTCCTGGACCATGGTGCGGAACTTGAGCATCGCGAACGGCTGGCCGTCGATTCCGATGCGTTCACAGCGGTACAAGACGGGGCCCTTGCTGCTGACTTTGACGGCGATCGCAGTCAGGACGAGTAGCGGCAGTGTCCCGAGGAGGACTGCCAGCGCGAAAAGGAAGTCGAACGCACGCTTTTGGAACCGCTTGGCGCCGTGATACTGCGGCTTCTCGATGTGCAACAACGGCAAGCCCGCAATCGGGCGCATCACCAACCGCGAGAGCGCGACATCCATGGCGCCGGTCGACACCACGAGATCAACGCCCAGCGGCTCGAGATCCCATAGCAGCCGGCGAACTCCCTGAACTCCCAGGTGCTCGGTCCCCGCAATCGCCACGGTGTCCGCGTTGTGGGTGTAAATGGCCTCCAGCGCATAACTTTCGCCGCCAACGATGGGAATCTTCTTCCCATGCACGGCGAGATGTTCGCCGCGTGGCGGGCCGTACCCCGGTATGGCAACTCCGACGACCTGATACCCATCAGCTGGGTAGCGGGTCATCTCGGACGCCAGGCTTTCAACCGCGTCACGTTCGCCGATTGTCAAGACTGCGGTTTGGTACCCGCGATCCGCGCGCTTGCGTGCTACGTGGCCACGCCACAGCCACCTGATTACAACCAGTCCAAGCGTGCCGGCCGGCAACGCCACGGCGAGATAACCTCGCGCGATGTCAGCCTTGAGGAGCAGCGTGAAAATGGCGATGGCACCAAAGGTCCAGAAGGAAGCGGCGACCACCCGCCGATACTCCTCAAGGCCGGCTCCGATGATTCTCGGGGATCGGGTACGGAATCCGGCGAGAGCCATCAGCCATACGATGGCGAAGAGCGACGAGAAAGCCGAAACGTAATAGCCCGGGTATCCGAGCGGCGTGAGCGTGGGACCGAACCGAAGGATTTGTGCGACTGCCACACACGCGCACACCACGACAGTGTCGGAGATCCGTAGGTGTGCGGCGTAGCGCAGTTGCCACTGTGAGCGCTCGAAAACCTGATACGGGGGCAGTACTTTCGACGCCACGACTGCCGAAGCTGACAATCGACCTGCGGTTGTCCCGAACCCATTGCTTCCCGGACGGACGGGGGTTTGGGGCTCGACGGTAGGCGAGAAGGACGTCACATCCGGGGCCGGGCCGTTCGCGAGCGTGGTCATGAGCTGGCTTCGACGAGATTGGCGGTTTCCCACACGGCCCACGGTCGGATACCCCGGTTGTAGTCGGCGTCCAACTCAGCGCGTTCCTTGAACGTGTCGGCGGGCTTCCAGAAACCGTCGTGCTGGTAGCCGATGAGCCGGCCCGTCCCGGTCAACGACATGCATGCGTCGCCGACGAGGTCGCCGCCCGGCGGGATGAGGTCGATGATCTCTTGGTTGAGTACGAAATATCCCCCGTTGACCCCGACCGGGAATTGGCTGATGGGGGCGATCTCTTTGACTTCGCCGGTGCTGGCCACATCGACGCAGTGGAAGCTCGACTGTGGCGGGACGATCAACATCGACGCAGTTGCTGAGACGTTGATGGTGCGCTCGACCATCACGTCGAGCGGAGCGTCCGTCAGCACGTCGGCATAATTCGCCAGGAAATACGGATCGTCTCCTAGATACTGGCGCACTCGGCGCAAGCGCTCACCAATGGGCGACTCCAGCCCGGTGTCGACGAACGTGACCGTCCAGTCCGAAATGTCCGATCCCAGCAGCTCAACCTGGTTCCCACGCATGACGAAGTCGTTCGACTCGGTTTCGCGGTAGCTGAGGAAGAAATCCTTGATCTTGTCGGCACCGTAGCCCAGGCACAGTACGAACTCTTTGTGGCCGAAGTGCGCGTAGTAGCGCATGACGTGCCACAACAGCGGTCGCGGACCGACCATCTGCAGGGGCTTTGGGATGACGTCGTCGTCCGTCGTCCGCATCCTCATGCCATAGCCACCGCAGAACAACACGACCTTCATGACGCACTCCTCTGAACACCGGCCCGCGGACTTAGGCGTTTGCTGGAGCTGGCGTCTGTTTTCCGTTTGGTAGCGGGGCCAGCGCCTTGAAAGACGCTTTTGAGCGGGTTATAGGTTTGCTGATCGCCTGATTCTGTACCAAGGGTATGTACCGTGCAAGCGGAATTTAACAATCGGTTTGCAGGTTTTTGCTGATACAACAAACTGTTAGTATGTGTATAGCCGCACAGTGATGCGTTTTCGCAGGTCGATGCCACATGCACCGTGGCAACGATTGCGCGCCTGAATTCGAAGTCGGCGAAAAATGGGTTTCCGTCCAGCAACCCGCAAGCATCGACATACCGCTGAACTACCGCCTTCTTCGCGGGATGAACATGCTGCGGGCTACGACAGCGACCGCAGCGGACGCGAGCCTGGAACAGATGCTGATTTGGTTCCGGCCCAGCGCTTCACGTCCTTTGCGCCGAGCAGCCACCCGTTGCTCGTAACCAGGGAAAGCCGATGCATAACCGGCCCTCGCGCGCATGAATCTGCGCAAGGGTTCAGCCGAGGATAAGTCCCGACGTCGGAACGCCGGTACCGGCGGTGACGAGCACATGCTCGACGTTTGGGACCTGGTTCACCGAGGTGCCGCGCAGCTGCCGCACGCCCTCGGCGATTCCGTTCATGCCGTGGATGTAGGCCTCGCCGAGCTGCCCGCCGTGCGTGTTGATGGGCAGCCGCCCACCGATCTCGATCGCGCCGTCAGCGATGAAATCCTTGGCCTCGCCCCGGCCGCAGAAGCCCAATTCCTCCAACTGGATGAGAGTGAACGGCGTGAAGTGGTCGTAGAGGACCGCTGTTTGGATGTCCGCGGGCTTCAGTCCCGACTGCGCCCACAGCTGCCTGCCGACCAGCCCCATCTCCGGCAACCCGCCCAGTTCCGACCGGTAGTAGCTGACCATCGTGTACTGGTCGGGACTGGCCCCCTGCGCCGCGGCCTCGACGACGGCGGGCCGGTGCTTCAGATCATTCGCTCGGTCGGCTGAGGTCACGACGATCGCCACCGCGCCGTCGGTCTCCTGGCAACAATCCAACAGCCTCAGTGGCTCGGCGATCCACCGCGAATTCTGGTGGTCCTCAATGGTTATCGGCTTCTCATAGAAGTACGCCTCCGGATTCTTGGCGGCATGCTTGCGGTCGGCCACCGAGATCGCGCCGAAGTCGCGGCTGGCCGCGCCCGACAGGTGCATGTAACGCCTGGCGATCATCGCCACCTGCGCGGCAGGCGTGGACAGGCCGTGCGGATACGAGAACGAGTTGTCCGCAGCCGTCGAATCAGCCTGAGCGTCAGCGTTTCCCGCTAACCGCGTCTGCACCTGACCGAACCGCTGGCCGGATCGCTCGTTGAACGCGCGGTAGGCCACCACCACGTCAGCCACACCGGTGGCGACGGCCATCGCGGCTTGCTGAACTGTCGCGCACGCCGCGCCGCCGCCGTAGTGGATCTTCGAAAAGAACTTCAGCTCACCGATTCCGGCCGCCCGCGCGACGGCCACCTCGGTGTTGGAGTCCATCGTGAACGTCGTAAGCCCGTCGACGTCGGCAGGTGACAACCCGGCGTCATCGAGTGCGTCGAGCACCGCCTCGGCGGCGAGCCGCAGCTCGCTGCGGCCCGAGTTCTTCGAGAAGTCAGTAGCGCCGATCCCGACGATCGCTGCCTCGCGCGCCGGCATCACGCGGCCCCGGGGGTCAGCGATGAGGGCTCGCGCGAAGAGCCGACAACCAGCGTCGCGGTGGCGATGACGTGGTCGCCCAAGCTGTTGGCGCCCACCACTTTAACGGTAATCAGCCCGTCGTCCAGGGCTGTGACCTCGCCTGAGAAGGTAACCATGTCGTAGGCGTACCACGGCACGCCGAGCCGCAACGAGATCGACTTCACCAACGCCGATGGGCCCGCCCAGTCGGTGATGAACCGCTCCACCAGACCGGTGTCTGTAAGGATATTGACGAAGATGTCGTCCGACCCCTTCGCCTGCGCTTGGTCGCGGTCGTGGTGGACGTCCTGATAGTCGCGGGTGGCGATCGCCGTCGACACGATGAACGTCGGATCGCCGTACAGCTTGAGCTCCGGCAGCTTCGTACCGACCTCAATCGTAGGTGCACTCATTCCCCAGGCTCCCATGCGTACAGCGTCCAGTCCGGGAAGTCGATATACGTTGCGCGAACCGGCATTCCGACCTCAACCGCCGATGGGTCGACGTTGCGGAGCTCACCGAGCATCCGCACCCCCTCCTCGAGTTCGACCAGCGCGATGACGAACGGCAGCGTGCGGCCCGGCACCTTCGGAGCGTGGTGCACGACGAAACTGAACACCGTGCCCTTACCCGACGCTACGACGTACTCGATCGGGTCGTTCTTGTCTTGCCACACGGCCGGCAGCGGCGGGTGCTGCAAGCTGCCGTCGGGCTTGCGCTGGATTCGCAGCTCGTGGGATTTCACCCCGTCCCAGAAGAACTGCGTATCTCGCGATACCGCAGGCCGCATCATCCCGTCGGGATCCAAGTCTGCGGGCACACGGGAGGCCGGCGACTCCCTCGGCCTGAACTTCATAATGCGCCAGTTCATTTCGGCGACATCCTCGTCGCCGACCTGCCAAGTGATCTTCTGGGTGATGAAAAAGCCCTCGCCGAGCGCGGTCTGTTTGGGGCCGACCACGTCGGTGAGCTCGGCGGTAACGCTCACCTCTTCGCCCGGTCGCAGGTAGCGGTGATATGTCTGCTCGCAGTTGGTGGCGACCACGCCGACGTAGCCGGCGTCGTCGAACAGCGTGATGATCTTGCCCAGCGGGTCGTCGTCGGGGCGCGCCCCGCTGAGCCCGAACATGGTCCAGACCTGAATCATGGCCGGCGGCGCGACAATTCCAGGGTGCCCTGCGGCCCGCGCCGCAGCCTCGTCGACATAGACGGGGTTCTTGTCGCCCATCGCGTCCAGCCAGTGGTCGATCATCGGCTGGTTGACCGGATGGCGAGCGGCCCGCGGCTTACTCTTGCCTTCTGCCTTGATCCGCTCGGCAGCCTTGTGAATTTCCTCGAAACTCATGATTCTCTGTTCTTCGCGCAAGCGCTCATCACCGCGGTACCCTCGGCACTTTCAGCCCCGATGCCGCGATCATCTCCCGCATCACCTCGTTCACGCCGCCGCCGAACGTGATCACCAGGTTGCGCTTGGTCTGCGAGTCAAGCCAGTCGAGCAGATCGCTGGTGGCCGGCTCGGCCGGGTTGCCGTACTTGCCGACGATCTCCTCCGCGAGCCGCCCGACGTATTGAACCCGTTCGGTACCAAAGACTTTCGTCGCTGCGGCATCGGCGACGTTGATCTCCTCACCGGCGGCGGCGACCTGCCAGTTCAGCAACTCGTTCACCCGCCAGATCGCATGAATCTCACCGAGGGCGCGTTTGACGTCGTCGTGGTCGAGGGGCGTGACACCGTCGCCACCCGGCTTTGATGCCCACGTGTGCACCCGGTCGTAGATCGCGGCGAACCGCCCTGCCGGTCCGAGCATGACGCGCTCGTTGTTGAGCTGGGTGGTGATCAGTCGCCAGCCGCCGTTCTCCTCACCTACGAGCATGTCCGCCGGTACGCGCACGTCGTTGTAGTAGGTGGCGTTGGTGTGATGTGCGCCGTCGGACAGGATGATCGGCGTCCACGAATACCCGGGATCCTTCGTGTCGACGATGAGGATCGAAATCCCTTTGTGCTTCACCGCTTCCGGGTCGGTACGACACGCCAGCCAGATGTAGTCGGCGTCGTGGGCACCCGTGGTGAAGATCTTCTGGCCGTTCACGATGTACTCGTCGCCTATGCGGACCGCAGTGGTCCGCAACGACGCCAGATCGGTGCCCGCCTCCGGCTCTGTGTAGCCGATCGCGAAATGCACCTCGCCGGCGAGGATCGCGGGCAGGAACTTCTTCTTCTGCGCCTCGGTACCGAACACTTGAAGAGTGGGCCCGACGGTCTGCAACGTGACCGCGGGCAGCGGCACGTCGGCCCGGTGCGCCTCGTTCACGAAGATCTGCTGCTCGATCGGACCGAAGCCCAGGCCGCCGAATTCCTTGGGCCAGCCGACGCCGAGCTTGCCATCGTGACCCATGCGCCGGATCACCGCCCGATATGCGTTGCCGTGCCGATCGGCCTCCATCTCGGTGCGCTCTTCGGGCGAGATCAGATTCGAAAAGTATTGTCGTATCTCGGCTTGCAGCTGGCGCTGTTCGGGAGTCAGGTCGATGAACATTGGGCTCCCACCAGGTCGAGTCGGTGCGACGGTCCGCCCAGCAACCGGGACAGGTCCTTGATCGTCGAGTAATACCGGTTCATGGGATAGGTGATGTCCATGCCCATCCCGCCATGCAGGTGGTGACAAATCTGCATCACCGGCGGGGCCTGCGAGGTCAGCCAGTAGCCGAGCACGTCAAGGTCGTCGTCGGCGTCGCGACCTTCGGCCATGCGCCACGCTACCGACGTGGACGCCAAACTCAGTGTCCGCGAGGCGATGTAGACCTCGGCGAGCTGCGCGGCCACGGTCTGAAACGTCGACAGCGGCTTGCCGAACTGCTCCCGGCTTCCGACATAGTCGGCGGTAAGCTGCAGCGCGCCCGCGACCAGACCGGCCGCGTACGCGCCGATCATCGCAAGCGCGAGTTGGTTGACCCGATGCACGCCGCCACTGCTGCTTGATGTCGCCGCCCGAGCGGCTCCGGCCAGTACGTCCACCTCGACGTCGGTGAACGTGACGGCATATTCGTCGGAGCCGTTGGACGTCGGCGTCTTGGTGAGCTGCACCCCGTCGGCCTGTGGCGAGACGACGACGACACCCCCATCGCTGGACACGAGCATCCAGTCCGCTTGTTCGGCGTACGGCACCCCGACCTTGGTCCCGCTCAGGCGATTACCCGCCAATGCGGCCATCGGCCGGTCCGGTAGTGATACCCCTGGCTCGTTGATCGCGGCGGTGAGCACGGCACCCTTGGCCACACCGGCGAGGTAGCGGTCCTGCTGCGCGTCGGTTGCGAGGTCCAGCAATGGCACCACGCCGAAGCCAAGCGTCGCCAGCGCGGGGCTGATCGTGCCGTGCCTGCCGATCTCGGTGAGCGCCGTTGCCACTTCGGCCAGCCCGACACCGTCTCCGCCGAGACGTTCTGGCGCTGCCAGTGCCGTCACCCCACCGGAAACGAGTGCCTCCCAACTCTTCTCGCGATCAAGCACAGAGTTGACCACGTCCGCGACAGCTTGCTGCGCGGGTTCGAGAGTGAAATCCATCAGCCTGCCACCGCAGGCTTGCCGGTGTAGTCGACCTGCCAGTGCTTGATGCCGTTGAGCCAACCCGAGCGCAGCCGCTCCGGGTCCGAGAGGGGCATCAGGTCCGGCATGTGGTCGGCGACCGCGTTGAAGATCAGATCGATTGTCATCCGCGCCAGGTTCGCGCCGATGCAGTAATGCGCACCTGTGCCGCCGAAGCCGACATGCGGGTTCGGGTCGCGCAAGATGTTGAACGTGTTCGGCTCGTCGAAGACGTCCTCGTCGAAATTGGCCGAGCGGTAGAACATCACGACCCGCTGGCCCTTCTTGATCGTCACGCCGGAGAGTTCGACGTCCTCGAGCGCGGTGCGCTGAAACGACGTCACTGGCGTTGCCCACCGCACGATTTCGTCGGCGGCCGTGGCCGGGCGCTCCTTTTTGTACAGTTCCCATTGGTCGGGGTGCTCGGCGAACGCGATCATGCCGTGGGTGATCGAGTTACGCGTCGTCTCGTTGCCTGCGACGGCGAGCATCACGACGAAGAAGCCGAACTCGTCGTCGGAGAGCTTCTCGCCCTCGATGTCGGCCTGGATCAGGGCGGTGACGATGTCGTCGCCGGGATTCCTGGCCCGGTCCTCGGCCATCTTCATCGCGTACTGGATCAGCTCGAACGACGACTGCTTCGGGTCGACGTCGCTGTACTCGGGGTCGTCGTTGCCGGTCATCTCGTTGGACCACCGGAACAACTCCATCCGGTCCTCTTGCGGCACACCCATCAGCCCGGCGATGGCCTGCAGCGGCAACTCGCACGACACTTGCTCGACGAAATCGCCGACGCCCATGGCCGCGGCGGACTTGGCGATCTTCTGGGCCCGCTCGCTGAGCTCCTCGCGCAACCTTTCGACGGCGCGCGGCGTGAAGCCGCGGGAGATGATCTTGCGCAGCCGGGTGTGATGCGGGGCGTCCATGTTGAGCATCACGAACCGCTGAACCTCGATGTCCTCGCGCGCGATGTCGTCGTTGAACCTGGGAATCACGCCGTTCTCGTAGCTGGAGAAGACGTCGCTGCGGCGCGACACCTCCTTGACGTCGGCGTGCTTGGTCACCACCCAGTACCCACCGTCATTGAATCCGCCGGCCTTGCCCGGCGTCGTCTCGCACCACCAGATCGGAGCCGCCTTGCGCAGTTCGGCGAACTCGTCGACGGGCAGTCCCCTCAGATAGACCTCGGGGTCGGTGGGGTCGAAGCCAGGGGGCAGATGGGGGTTGGGCATGGGAATGGGCACCTCGATTACAAGGATATCTAGTGGTGTTCTCGTGCAAGTAAAACATGCCTTCACCCCTGACAAAAGGTGCCTGGGCATCCTCGCTTGTCAGAGTAATGAAACGTGTTCTAGCCTGTCGGAATGGGTAACCCTGTGATCGTTGAAGCCACCCGTAGCCCGATCGGCAAGCGCAAGGGATGGTTGTCCGGACTGCATGCCACCGAACTGCTCGGGGCGGTCCAGAAGGCTCTAGTCGAGAAGGCCGGAATCGACGCGGCCGACGTCGAGCAGGCCATCGGCGGCTGCGTCACCCAGTACGCCGAACAGTCCAACAACATCACCCGCACGTCCTGGCTGACCGCGGGTTTGCCGGAGCACGTCGGCGCCACCACCGTCGATTGCCAGTGCGGCAGCGGGCAGCAGGCCAACCATCTGATCGCCGGCCTGATCGCGGCGGGTGCAATCGACATCGGCATCGCGTGCGGCATCGAGGCGATGAGCCGCGTCGGGTTGGGCGCCAACGCGGGGCCGGACCACAACTGGCGCGCCGAGTCGTGGGACATCGACATGCCCAACCAGTTCGAGGCCGCCGAGCGGATCGCGAAGCGGCGGGGGATCACGCGAGCCGACATCGACGAGTTCGGGCTGGCGTCACAGGAGAAGGCCAAGCAGGCCTGGGTCGAGGGCCGGTTCGACCGTGAGATCAGCCCGATCGAGGCGCCGGTACTCGACGAGAACAAGCAGCCGACGTCCGAGCGGCACATGGTCACGCGCGACCAAGGCCTGCGCGACACCACGATGGAGGGGCTTTCGCAGCTGAAGCCGGTGATTGACAACGGAATTCACACCGCGGGTACGTCGTCACAGATTTCCGACGGCGCGGCGGCGGTGCTGTGGATGGACGAAGAGGTGGCCAAGGCACACGGGCTGCGACCGCGGGCACGGATTGTCAGCCAGGCGCTCGTCGGCGCCGAGCCCTACTACCATCTCGACGGACCGGTGCAGTCCACGGCCAAGGTGCTGGAGAAGGCCGGCATGAAGATGGGCGACATCGACGTCGTCGAGATCAACGAGGCGTTCGCTTCGGTGGTGCTGTCGTGGGCACGCGTGCACAACCCAGACATGGCCCGTGTCAACATCAACGGCGGCGCGATCGCGCTGGGGCATCCGGTGGGGTGCACAGGAAGCCGGCTGATCACTACCGCGCTGCACGAGTTGGAGCGTTCGGACAAGAGCACGGCATTGATCACGATGTGTGCCGGCGGTGCGCTGTCGACCGGAACGATCATCGAACGCATCTAGCGTTCCCCGGCCTCTTCGCCGAAACGAACGCTTCGCAGAAGAAGTGCGAGTAGACGTCTGCAAAATGTCAATCTCGGCGAAGCCGTGGACGTACCTGTGCATGGATATGGTGGATCATTCCGTCGCTGGCGGGGATTACGAATGTCTCCTCGGTGTGCGCAACCACACGGCGTCCCCCGACCTTGACCTTGACCTTGAGGACGACGGTGAATGCCGCGCGGACTTCGTCACCGACGACCGTGAACTCGCGGTCGGCAATCTCTTTGAGGAGGCGGTACTGCGGACCGCGATTCAGGCTGCGCCGCAAGTGATTTCCGGAGAATCCGGTCTTGAGGCCGTTTTCGACGCGGACACAGTCGCTTGCGAACGGCACCGCATCGGCATCGTGGCTGACGAGGGCGTCGAGATAGGCCTCGGCGGCGGCGATGCGAGCGGTGTCGGAAACGGTGTCCATCGGCTGAGCATAGGATGACCGCCATGGCCAAACCAGCTCCGCGCAACCTGAACTCGCCCGTCACCACGTTCGTCATCAAGTGGATGTCGCGCGGGAACACCTGGCTGTACAAGATCACGAAAGGTAAGCGGGGAGGAACCTTCAACAAGGCGCCCGTGGCATTGCTGACGACGACAGGACGCAAGTCCGGTCAGCCGCGCGTCAGCCCGCTGCTCTACCTGCAGGACGGGGACCGGGTCATCGTGGTGGCGTCGCGGGGCGGCTCCGACAAGCACCCGATGTGGTACCTGAACCTCAAATCCGACCCAAAGGTATCCGTCCAAATCAAAGACGACGTGCAGACCATGACCGCACGCGACGCCACAGAGGAGGAGCGAGCGGCGTTGTGGCCCAAGCTGGTTCACATGTATCCGGACTTCGACAACTACCAGTCGTGGACGGAGCGCAAAATCCCGATCGTCGTCTGCGAGCCGTAGCTTCGGTAGCGCGCCCGGGCCGCAGATACGGGACCGCCACCGACTACGGGTCAGCTTGTAGCACCGCCTGCGCCAGCGGCACCGCCGGCGCCGCCGGCCTGACCCGTAGCGTCCTGGCCGGGCTGACCTGGAAGGCCTGCTTGGCCGGTGGGACCTCCGCCGAAGCCGCCGTGGCCGCCGGTGCCGCCCTTGCCGCCTTTGCCAGCGGTCCCGTTGCCACCGCCGAGGCCGTCGGCGCCAGGCTTGGAGTTGAACAATCCGCCGGATCCACCCTTACCAGCGGCGCCACCGAGACCCGCGTAGCCGCCGGCACCGCCAGCGCCGCCGACACCGCCGTCACCGCCCTTGGTGGGCGTCCGGGGTCCGTTTCCGGCGACGTTGCCCCCGGTGCCGCCATAACCACCGGTGCCACCAGTGGCGCCATTGCCGCCGTTGCCGCCGACGCCGCCAGTACCGCCTCCGCCGCCGGTACCGAAGAGGCCGCCACTACCGCCGGCACCGCCAGCGCCACCGGCGGTGCCATCCTCACCCGGAGCGCCGGCACCACCCTGGCCGCCGACGCCGGCTTTACCACCGGTAATAGCGGAACTTGGGAACGACGGCGACGTGCTGCCGTAGGCATCGCCGCCATCGCCACCGTTGCCGCCGTTACCGCCTGCGTCTCCGCCCGGCCCGCCGTTACCGCCGGCGCCCCCGAAGCTGGCCCCGCCCAAACCAGATGCAGTGCTGTCGCCGCCGTAGCCGCCGTTGCCGCCGTTGCCGCCGCCGTCACCCTTGCCGCCGGCACCGCCGCCGCCCGCGTGGGCCGCCGACTGGCCGGTCGCGCCCAAACTGCTGACCGCGTTCTGACCTCTGCCCCCGTCGGCGCCCGAATCGTCGGTGCCGGGCTGTGCGGCCTGCCCGGCCCCACCCGGGAGACCAGTCACGATACTTTGGCCCTCGGCTTGATCGTCGGGGGGATTGTCAAAATTCGGCTGCCCGACGGCGGGTTGCCCATTCGGCACCCGGTTGACGCCGTTCTTGCCGTTGTAGCCTTTGCCGCCGTTGCCGCCGAGGCCGCCGTTGCCGAACAACGCGAACGAGTTTCCGCCCTTGCCGCCGCCACCGCCGGCGATACCTAGCGCGCCGTCGGCGCCGTTACCGCCGTTGCCGCCGTTGCCAAAGAACGCGAAAATCCCGGTGCTGCCGCCGTTTCCGCCGGCCTGGCCCGCCACCGTCGGGCTGTAGCCATTGCCACCGTTGCCGCCGAACAGTCCTCCGTTTTGCCCGTCGGGATGCTCGGCGGTGCCGTCCTTGCCATTGCAGATCAGCCCGCACGAGCTGGGAAAGGAGGCGGTCGGAACCACCGCGCTGCCCCCGAAGATGCTCGTCAGGAAGTCAGTAAATGGTTTGGCGTGCGCTGGCGGAGAGGCCAAGATCGACACGCCAGCCGGAGCGACCAATACCAGTCCGGCCCCGCCAACAAGGGCCGCGGTCGCCATCAAGGGGCGAGCCCGCTTCTTCGATGGGTGTCGTCCGCCCACTCCGTCGCCGACGCCAGGAATCTTGTTGTGTTTCGACATATGGGAATCCCCCGATCACATCATGACTTGCAGATGCGTCAGCAACGTAGCACCGATACAGGGCAGTTACACAGCGAATTGGTAGACAAAGTTTTATTGATTATCACGGTAATCTTTGTTGCAGTTCCGCCCCGCGCCACGTCGACGGAGCAGATACTTCGGGTACACCTGGCCGCGCGAATCTCGACCGAAAGCCCGGCAACTCCCAAGCGCCTTTACTGATGCCCCGGGAGCACACCGCATAGAATCCCTACGGTCTTGTCTTCGGGGATCGGCTAGCCACCGGCGCGACCGGCGCCATCGGTGCCTTACAAGAGTGTCAGCAAACGTAGAAAGATCGATTGCTGTGATGCAGCAAATTGCTAGACGCAATTTTTGCGATCATGGCCGTGATCTCTAGTTCGGCGTCTTCCGTCCGTCCGCACCGGCTCTCATGGTTTGCGCGCCACGTCGACGGGCAAGTCGTTAGGGCACACCTGACTGAGCGAATCAGGACTGATGACTGAAGGCAGAATCCGTAACTCGGGAATCGTCGCGCTGATGATGAAGTACTTCGCCCGCGCGCATATCTGGGCCTACCGGCGCACCGACGGCCGGCTCGGCGCGAAGCTGCTGTGGTTTCCATCGGCTTTGTTGACCACAAGAGGCCGCAAGAGCGGCGAAGAACGCACCACCCCGACGCTGTATCTGCGCGACGACGACCGGGTGGTGGTACCCGCGTCGTTCGGCGGACGTGTCCGAGATCCGTCTTGGTATCTCAACCTGAAGTCAAATCCCAAGGTGCACATCCAGATTCGCGGTGAACATCTGGACATGATCGCCCGCGACGCCACCGACGAAGAGCGCGGCCGCTATTGGCCACAACTCATAAGGCTCTATCCGCCGTACGAGGGCTACCGCGACGCCACCGGCAGGGTGATCCCGCTGGTCGTCTGCGAGCGGTAGCCGCAGCAGAGCGAAGCGGCCCGGCAGCATTTCAGGCGCCGTAAACCGGCACCGGCGGTCGCGCTTTGGCCAACAAGTCGGCCACGACGGGCCCGAGTTCGGCGGGATCCCACCGCGCGCCCTTGTCCACTTGCGGGCCGTGCGCCCAGCCTTCGGCCACCCGGATCAGGCCCGCCTCCACCTCGAATACCTTGCCGGTGACACCGCCTGACTCAATGCCGCCAAGCCAAACCACAAGCGGCGACACGTTTTCCGGGGCCATCGCGTCAAAGCCGTCCTCTGGCCTGGCCATCGTCTCGGCGAAGACTTTCTCCGTCATCCGTGTGCGCGCGGCGGGTGCGATCGCATTGACCGTGACGCCGTAGCGACCCATCTCGGCGGCGGCGACGAGTGTGAGTGCGGCGATGCCTGCCTTGGCCGCGCTGTAGTTGCCCTGCCCGACGCTGCCCTGCAGGCCCGCGCCGGAACTGGTGTTGATCACCCGCGCGTCGACGGTCTCGCCGGCCTTGGCCTTGCCGCGCCAGTACTCGGCGGCATGCCGCAACGTTGCGAAATGACCCTTGAGGTGCACGCGAATCACTGCGTCCCACTCTTCTTCGCTGGTGTTGGCGAGCATCCGGTCGCGGATGAAGCCCGCGTTGTTGACCAGCACGTCGAGGCCGCCAAATGTGTCGACCGCGGAGCGAACCAAGTTCTGGGCCCCAGCCCAGTCGGCGATGTCGTCGCCGTTGGTGATCGCTTCTCCGCCTGCGGATTTGATCTCGTCGACGACCTCTTGCGCCGGGCTTTGACCGGCCGACCCGTCGAGTCCCACCCCGATGTCGTTGACCACGACGCGCGCACCTTCGGCCGCGAAGGCCAGCGCATGCGCTCTGCCGATCCCGCGTCCGGCGCCCGTCACCACGACTACCCGGCCGTCAACCACTCCCATGTCGCAATGTCTCCTCTACTTGATCGCACTCGTTGTGCTCAGGTACGGCGGCGGCTCTCCCCCGCCGTGCACTTCCAGGGTCGCGCCGCTGATGTAGGCCGCTGCGTCTGATGCCAGAAACGCTGCGGCCCAACCCACATCGGACGGCTTGGCCAGCCGTCCGAGAGGTACATTCTTCGAGATCGCCGCAATCGACTCCGCATCGCCGTAGAACAGTTCCGCCTGCTCGGTCTCGACCATGCCCACGACGAGCGCGTTCACCCTGACGGCGGGTGCCCACTCGACAGCCAGTGTGGCGGTGAGGCTTTCGACACCGGCCTTCGCCGCGCCGTACGCCGCGGTGCCCGGCGTCGGCCTGCGCCCGCTGACACTGGCGATGTTGACGATCGTCCCGCCATGCTGCTGGGTCTGCATATGGCGGTTGGCGTGCTGCGAGACGAACAGCGGACCGAGCAGGTTGAGCTCAATGATCTTCCGGTTGAACCTCGCGGTCGCGTCCGCGGACAACGCGTATGGCGACCCGCCGGCGTTGTTCACCACCACGTCGAGGTGCCCGTGTTGCGCCACGATCGCGTCGACCATGGCGGCGACGGCGTCATCGTCGCGCACGTCGCACTCGTGGAACTCGTAGGGCAACCCGTCGACCGCGCGTCGGGCGCACGTCACCACGGTCGCCCCCTGGTCGGCGAACACCGAGCTGATACCGGCGCCGACGCCGCGGACCCCGCCGGTCACGAGGACGACCCGGCCGGCGAGCCCGAAGTTGAGAGGAGGCGCTGGGCCGGCGTCGGTCACTGTGCTAGCTTACCAAGCAAGTGCTTGCTCAGGTAGCGAACCCCAGGAAGATCCATGACCATCACGTCCATCACCGTTGAGCCGGGCATCGTCGCCGTCACTGTCGACTATCCCCCGGTCAACGCCATCCCATCGCGCGGCTGGTTTGAGCTCGCAGACATTGTCACCGCCGCGGGCGCGGACCCCGATACGCACGCAGTGGTGCTTCGCGCCGAAGGCCGCGGGTTCAATGCAGGGGTCGACATCAAGGAGATGCAGAACAGTGAGGGGTTCGGGGCGCTGATCGACGCCAACCGCGGTTGCTTCGCCGCGTTCCGCGCGGTCTACGAATGCGCGGTGCCGGTGGTCGCGGCGGTGAACGGCTTCTGTGTCGGTGGGGGCATCGGGCTGGTCGGCAACGCCGACGTAATCGTCGCGTCCGAAGACGCCACGTTCGGGCTGCCGGAGGTTGAACGCGGCGCACTGGGCGCGGCCACACATCTGTCTCGCCTTGTGCCGCAACATATGATGCGCCGCCTGTTCTTCACCGCCGCTACCGTCGACGCCGCGACGCTGCACCACTTCGGTTCCGTACACGAGGTGGTCCCGCGGGCCGATCTCGACGAAGCCGCGTTACGGGTGGCGCGCGACATCGCTGCAAAAGACACTCGCGTTATCCGCGCCGCCAAGGAGGCACTGAATTTCATTGACATGCAACGGGTCAACTCCAGCTACCGGATGGAGCAAGGGTTCACGTTCGAACTCAACCTCGCCGGGGTGTCCGACGAGCACCGCGACGCGTTCGTCAAGAAGTCATGACCAACAAACGCACCACGCTCGACGACGCCGTTGGCCAGTTGCGCAGCGGCATGACCGTCGGCATCGGCGGCTGGGGTTCGCGGCGCAAGCCGATGGCGTTCGTCCGTGCCATCTTGCGCACCGATATCACTGACCTGACCATCGTCAGCTACGGCGGACCGGACGTCGGATTGCTGTGCTCGGCAGGAAAAGTCAAGCGTGTCTACTACGGCTTCGTGTCACTGGATTCGCCACCGTTCTACGACCCGTGGTTCGCGTCTGCGCGCACTTCCGGATCGATCGAAGCGCGTGAGATGGACGAGGGCATGCTGCGCTGCGGGTTGCAGGCGGCTGCACAACGCCTGCCGTTCCTGCCGATCCGCGCCGGGCTGGGCAGCTCGGTTCCCGACTTCTGGGAGGGCGAGCTTTCGACCGTGACGTCACCGTATGAGGACAAGGAGACTTTGATCGCGATGCCGGCGTTGCGTCTCGACGCGGCATTCGTGCACATGAACATCGGCGACGAGCGCGGCAACGCCGCGTACACCGGCGTCGACCCGTACTTCGACGACCTCTACCTGATGGCCGCGGACCGCCGCTACCTCTCGGTGGAGAAGGTGGTATCCGCCGAAGAACTCGTCAAGGCCGTGCCACGGCAGGCGATGCTGGTCAACAGGATGATGGTCGATGCGGTCGTCGAGGCACCGGGCGGCGCCCACTTCACCACCGGCGCAGCCGATTACGGGCGCGACGAGAAGTTCCAGCGCCACTATGGCGAGGCCGCCGGCTCTCCGGAGTCCTGGCAACAGTTCGTCGACACCTACTTGTCGGGCACCGAAGACGACTACCAGGCCGCGGTGCGGCGGTTCTCAACGGAGGCATCGTGATTTACGTGAGCCGGGCTGAGGTGTGCGTGGTCGCCTGCGCGGAATTGTTTCGCGACGTCGGCGAGATCATGGTCAGCCCGATGACGACGGTGGTGTCGATCGGCGCCCGACTGGCACGGCTGACGTTCTCGCCGGACATTCTGCTGACCGACGGCGAGGCGATGTTGCTTGCTGACACGCCCGCGCTGGGCGCCGCCGGTAAGATCGAGGGCTGGATGCCGTTCGGCCGCGTCTTCGAGACGCTGGCGTGGGGCCGTCGGTATGTGGTGATGGGCGCCAACCAGATTGACCGGCACGGCAATCAGAACCTGTCGGCGTTCGGTCCTCTGCAGCACCCGACGCGGCAGATGTTCGGCGTGCGGGGGGCGCCCGGCAACACAATCAACCACGCCACGAGTTACTGGGTAGGCAATCACTCGCCGCGGGTGTTCTGCGAGGCCGTCGACGTCGTCTCCGGTATCGGCTACGACAAGGTTGATCCCGACAACCCGGCCTTCCGGTTCATGGACGTTCGCCGCGTGGTCACCAATCTCGGGGTCTTCGACTTCGACGGCCCGGACCACACGATGCGCGCCGTGTCGCTGCACCCCGGTATCGAGCCCTCCGACGTGCGGGATGCGACGTCGTTCGAGGTGCACGGGCTGAATTCGGCCGAGCAGACCCGGCTTCCGACTTCTGACGAGCTTCATCTGATCCAAAATGTGATCGACCCGAAAGGGCTGCGGGACAAGGAAGTACGGGTATGACCGGGCCCAATGCTCTTCGCGCACACGGCTCATCGCTGCGCACGCCGCTGACCGAGCTGGTCGGCATCGAACATCCGGTGGTGCAGACCGGTATGGGCTGGGTGGCGGGTGCGCGGCTGGTGTCGGCGACAGCCAATGCCGGCGGCCTGGGCATCCTGGCCTCCGCGACGATGACGATGGACGAGTTGTCGACGGCGATAGGGAAGGTCAAGGAGACCACCGACAAGCCGTTCGGCGTCAACATCCGCGCAGACGCGTCGGACGCCGACGACCGCGTCGACCTGATGATCCGCGAGGGCGTCAAGGTGGCGTCGTTCGCGCTGGCCCCGCGGCAGGAATTGATAACGCGCCTCAAAGAAGCGCGGGCCGTGGTGATTCCGTCGGTGGGTGCTGCCAAGCATGCCCGCAAGGTCGCTTCCTGGGGTGCCGATGCGGTGATCGTGCAGGGCGGCGAGGGCGGCGGTCACACCGGCCCGGTCGCGACCACGCTGCTGCTGCCGTCGGTGCTGGACGCGGTCGACATACCGGTGGTCGCGGCGGGCGGCTTTTTCGACGGGCGCGGTTTGGCGGCAGCGTTGTCGTATGGCGCCGCGGGCGTCGCAATGGGCACCAGGTTCCTGCTGACGTCGGACTCGACCGTCCCTGATGCGGTCAAACAGCGCTACCTCGATGCCGGATTGGACGCTACCGTGGTGTCCACCCGCGTCGACGGCATGCCGCATCGGGTGCTGCGCACGCCTCTGGTCGATCGGCTGGAAAGTGGTTCTCGCGCAAAGGGCTTCACTGCTGCGGTGCGCAATGCGGCGAAGTTCAAGACGATGTCCGGCATGACGTGGTCGACGATGGTGCGCGATGGGCTGGCGATGCGGCACGGCAAAGAGTTGACCTGGTCGCAGGTGCTGATGGCCGCCAACACACCGATGCTGCTGCGGGCCGGCCTGGTCGAGGGCAACACCGAGGCCGGAGTGCTGGCATCGGGTCAGGTGACGGGCATTATCGGCGACCTGCCGTCGTGCGCGCAGCTGATCGAGACGATCGTCGGTGACGCCGTCAAACATCTTCAGGCGGCCGCAGCGCTCGTGGAGTAGCTTTGGCCGAATGGCCACACATCAAGCGGTTCAGGTGGAATCCACGGGCGCGGCGTTGCAATTGGTGGAGGTGGAAACCGATGCGCCGGGACGCGATCACGTACGCATCGACGTGGCCGCGTGCGGTGTCTGCGGCACCGACCGCGCGATCGTCAATGGTGCATTCCCCGGCACTGCGTTTCCCCTGACCCCCGGACACGAAATCGCCGGAACCATCGCCGAATTGGGTGAGGGCGTCGAGGCGTTCGCGGTCGGTGATCGGGTAGGTGTCGGCTGGTTCGGAGGCTGCTGCAACCACTGCACCCAGTGCCGGCAGGGTCGGTTCATCCATTGCGAGAACGGACAGATACCGAGCTTGCAGTATCCCGGCGGCTACGCGCAGTCGGTCATCGTGCCGGCCAACGCGCTCGCGCGGATACCGGACGAACTGGCGTTCGTCGACGCCGCACCGTTGGGATGCGCGGGCGTCACCACCTACAACGCGCTTCGGCACACGAGCGCCCGACCTGGCGACCGCGTCGCGGTGCTGGGCATCGGCGGGCTCGGTCACCTCGGTGTGCAATGGGCGCGTGCGATGGGTTTCGAGACCGTGGCGATCGCCCGCGGCAAGGACAAGGAGGCGGATGCAGTCGACCTCGGCGCGCACCACTTCGTCGACTCAACTGCCGGGGACGTCGGACAAGCGCTGCAGGGTCTCGGCGGCGTGGTGGCAATCCTTGCGACGGCGGGGAATTCGCAAGCCATCGGCCAGACCGTCGGTGGATTGGCGCCGCGCGGCCAGCTCGTCATCGTCGGAGTGTCGGCGGACCCGCTGCCGATCAGCCCGGCGCAGCTGATCCAGCCGGCGCTCAGTATCAGCGGCCACCCTTCCGGCACTGCCCGCGAGGTCGAGGAGACGATGCATTTCGCGGTGCTCTCCGGCGTGCGCGCCCGCATCGAGGAGTACCCGCTGGCCGACGCGGCCGACGCGTACGCCGCGATGGAGCGGGGTCGCGCCCGCTACCGCGGCGTGCTCACGATGTAATCAGTCATCGGAGTCCACAGGAGGCATGCATGAGCAGCAGCACCCCGCCCGGCATCACCGGAATGCACCACATTTCCCTCACCGTCACCGACATCGATGCCAGCTTGGACTGGTATCAGAGGTTGCTCGGCGCGCAGCGAATCCCGGCGAGCTTTCCTCACTACGAGCGGGAAGACAGCGGTTACGCCGTGTTGCTGATCGACCAGCGATCGGGTCTGGCTATAGGTCTGCACGCGAACACGGCCAACGTCGGTGAGCAATTCGACGAGGCTCGAACTGGGTTGGACCACATCTCATTCAACGTGGCCGGCCGCAGCGACTTGCAGACCTGGGCGAGTTGGCTCGACGAGTTGGATATTGAGCACACCGGCATCCGGGACGAGAAGGATCCGTTCCCGTTCTCGACATTGGTCTTTCGCGATCCCGACAACATCCAGCTGGAACTCTTTGCCGTCGGTTGACGAACCGTCGTGTGCGTCAGCGCACGCTCACCAGTGCGCGAGCGTGCGCAGAATCGTGCCCGCGAGCGGCGTGTCGCGCAGCAGACACGCACGCTCGCGGGTGTAGGCCGGGGGTTACAACCGCTCGATGATCGTGACGTTGGCGGTGCCGCCGCCCTCGCACATCGTCTGCAGCCCATAGCGGCCGCCGACGCGCTCGAGCTCGTTGAGCATCGTCGCGAACAGCTTGGCCCCGGTGGCGCCGAGTGGATGACCCAGCGCGATCGCGCCGCCGTTGGGGTTCACCTTCTCCGGGTCGGCCTTGATTTCCTTGAGCCACGCCATCACAACGGGCGCGAATGCCTCGTTGATCTCGACGACGTCGATGTCGTCGATCGACAACCCCGTCTTGTCCAGCGCATACCGGGTGGCCGGGATGGGCCCGGTCAGCATGAACACCGGGTCCGCGCCGCGTGCGCTGATGTGGTGAATGCGGGCACGTGGCTTGAGCTTGTGATCAGCGACGGCCTGCTCCGACGCCAACAGCACCGCGCTGGCACCGTCGGAAATCTGGCTGGCCACCGCCGCGGTCAGCCGACCGCCCTCGGACAGCGTCGCCAGCGACGCCATCTTTTCCAGCGACGTCTCACGAGGTCCTTCGTCGACGCTGAAACCGTTCACCGCGACGATCTCGTTGTCGAAATGGCCTGCCCTGATTCCCGATAACGCGCGCTGGTGGCTGGTGAGCGCGAACTGCTCCATCTCCTCACGGGACAGATTCCATTTCTCGGCGATCAGCTCCGCGCCGCGGAACTGCGAGATCTCCTCGTCGCCGTAGCGGTGCCGCCAGTTCTCCGACTCGCCGGTCGGCGACGTGAAGCCGAATTCCTTGCCCACAACCATCGCCGATGCGATCGGGACCTGGCTCATGTTCTGCATACCGCCGGCAAGGATGACGTCGGCAGTGCCGGACATGATCGCCTGCGCGCCAAATGAAATCGCTTGCTGGCTCGATCCGCACTGACGGTCGACCGTTACCCCCGGCACCTCCTCGGGGTAGCCGGCAGCCAGCCACGCGTTGCGGCCGATGTTGCCGGCCTGCCCGCCGATTGCGTCGACGCAGCCGACGATCACATCGTCCACCACCGCGGGGTCCACGTCGACGCGGTCGAACAGGCCCCGAAACGCGTACACGCCCAGGTCGATCGGGTGCACCTTCGCCAGGCCGCCGTTTCGCTTGCCGACGGCGGTCCGGACCGCGTCGATGACGTATGCCTCAGCCATATCGAACTCCTTACACTTCGTGTACTTACAACGTTTCTATTCGCCCAAGAGACTCATCGACCGTGATTCCACCGAGAACGATCGAAAGATACTGACGGCCAACCTGTTCGGCCGTCAGCGGCCCGCCGGGTTGATACCAGCGCACCGAGACCCATGTGGTGTCGCGGATGAACCGGTACACCAGGTCGACGTCGAGATCGGGCCTGAAGTAGCCCTCTTTGATGCCCTGCTGTAGTACGTCGACCCACATCTGCCGCTGCCTGCGGTTCAGGTCTTGCACATAGGAGAATCGCGGTTGCGACGAGAGCCGCTTGGCTTCGTCCTGATAGATCACCACCTGTGCGTGGCGGCGCTCGATCGCATCGAACGACGCCATGAACAGGCCCTTGAACCGCTCCAACGGATTCGGCTCGCCCTCGATGATCTGTTCATAGCTTGCGAACAGGCCGTCGAGGAATCCGCGCAGCACTTCGTCGACCATTTCCTCCTTGGAGGCGAAGTGGTGATACAGGCTGCCAGAGAGGATTCCGGCCGCGTCGGCGATGTCACGCACCGTCGTCGCACGCAAGCCACGCTCGGCGAACATCGACGCGGCGAGCTCCAGAAGTTCGTCCCGGCGACTCGCGGGTCGGCTGATCGACTGGCTGGTCATGGATGCTGGCTCGATACCGAAATCACTTCGCCGGTCAGGTAACTCGAGTAGTCGCTGGCCAAGAACGCGATCGTGGCGGCGACTTCCCACGGTTCGGCGGCGCGGCCGAAGGCCTCACCTTCCGACAGGTGGTCCAGCAGCTCTGGTGAACTGGTCTTCTCCAAGAACTTGTGCCGCGCGATACTCGGTGATACCGCGTTGATCCGCACGCCGTGTTCCACCGCTTCGATTGCGCTGCACCGGGTCAACGCCATCACACCGGCCTTCGCGGCGGCGTAGTGCGACTGCGAATGCTGTGCCCGCCAACCCAACACGCTCGCATTGTTGACGACCACACCGCCGTGGCCGGCCTCCCGGAAGTAGCGCAGTGCCGCCCGGGTCGCCCGCATCACCGACGTCAGCGTGACGTCCAGTACCCGGTCCCACTCCTCGTCGGTCATGTCGACGACGGGGGTCTGGCCGCCCAATCCGGCGTTGTTGACCAGCACATCGAGCCGACCCAACCGCGCGGTCGTCGATGCGACCAACGCGTCGACCTGCGCAGTGGACGTCACGTCGCACACCACACTTTCCACCCGGCCCAGACCGAGCTTAAAAAGCTGATCGCGGGTCTCGCCGAGACGGCGCTCGTGATGGTCGGAGATGACGACGTCGGCGCCCTCGGCCAGCGCCCGTCGCGCGACCGCCGAGCCGATTCCGGTGCCGGCCGCGGCCGTGACCACGACGACCTTTCCGGCCAGAAGCCCGTGTCCGTCAATCTCTTTGGGCGCTTCGGTCAACCGCATCTAGCCTTTCACCTCCCGAGGCAGACCCAGTACCCGCTCGGCGATGATGTTGCGCTGGATCTCGTTCGAGCCGCCGTAGATCGTGTCGGCGCGGGAGAACAGATACAGCCGCTGCCATTCGTCGAAGTCGCCGTCACGCATGGCCAAGCCGGCCTTGCCCGTCACGTCCATCGCCAACTCGCCGAGATCGCGATGCCAGTTGGCCCACAACAACTTCGACACGTTGTCCTGGCCTTTGTAAACGTCGCCGGCCATGCGGCGTTCGCCCTGTCCGACATCCATGGTCGCCATCGCGTACGACCGCATTGCGCGCAGCCCCACCCACGACCGCGCTAGCCGCTCACGGATCAGAGGGTCGTCGGCCGCCCCGTTTCGCTGAGCCAGTTCTGCAATCCCGGAAAGCTCTCGGGCGTAGACGATTTGCTGCCCCAACGTCGACACGCCGCGCTCGAACGTCAGTGTGCCCATGGCAATGCGCCATCCGTCCCCCGGCTCGCCGACCACGAGATCCGCGTCGGTGCGCGCGTCGTCGAAAAACACCTCGTTGAACTCGGAGTCGCCGGTGAGCTGGTTGATCGGCCGGATGTCCACGCCGGGCTGATCCAAAGGCACCAACAAATACGACAATCCGGCGTGCCGCTTGGAGCCCTTCTCGGTGCGCGCCACCACGAAGCACCACTGCGCCCACTGCGCCAGTGACGTCCAGATCTTCTGGCCGTTGATCACCCACTGGCCGTCGTCGAGAACCGCGGTCGTGGACACGTTGGCGAGGTCGCTGCCCGCCCCAGGCTCCGAGTAGCCCTGACACCACAGCTCGGTCACGTCGAGGATCTTCGGCAGGAAACGCTGCTGCTGTTCGGGCGTCCCGTACTCGATCAGCGTCGGGCCCAGCAGTTCTTCGCCGAAATGGTTGACCTTGGCAGGCGCGCCGGCAAGGGCGTACTCCTCGTAGAACGCCACTCGGTGCGCAACGGACAGCCCGCGCCCGCCGTGCTCGACCGGCCAGCCCAGACACGTCAGGCCGGCGGCGGCCAGATGCTGGTTCCACGCCCGGCGTTCTTCGAACGCCTCGTGCTCGCGGCCGGGCCCGCCCAACCCCTTGAGCTTGGCGTATTCGCCGACGAGGTTGTCAGCGAGCCAGCCTCGCACCTCGGCCCGGAACTCCTGGACCGCGTTCATGCCTGTAGGCTAACCTACCAAGCACTTGCTTTGGCGCTCGGTCGACGATGACCGCCGTGGAGCTTGCGGAACGGCGGGAAGAGGAGCCGGGCCATCAAATCCAGAGGAGCGTCGATGACCTGCACTGTTCCCGCGGTGCTGGAGCGGATGGCGCAGCAGCTCCCCGACCACGACGCGCTGGTGTCGGCCGACCGGCGGTTCACGTTTGCCCAGCTGAGGGACGAGGCGCGGCGTGCCGCCGCCGCGATGATCACACTGGGTGTGGCCCGCGGCGACCGAGTGGCGATCTGGTCACCGAACACCTGGCACTGGGTGGTGGCGTGCCTCGCCGTGCACCACGCAGGCGCCGTGATGGTCCCGCTGAACACCCGCTATACCGCCGACGAAGCCGCCGACATCCTGGCCCGCGCCGGTGCGCCACTGCTCGTCGCGATGGGCCGATTCCTTGGCGCCGACCGCGTGGCCGGACTGCAGACGGACACCCTGCCGCGGCTGCGTCACATCGTGCGAGTCCCCGTCGAAGCGGACGACGGCACGTGGGACGAGTTCATGGCGCAGGGAGGCGACCTCGACGCGGTCGACGCGCGCGCCGCGGACGTGACGCCGGACGACGTCAGCGACATCCTGTTCACGTCCGGCACCACCGGCCGCAGCAAGGGCGTGCTGTGCGCACACCGGCAGTCGCTGTCCGCGCCGGCGGCGTGGGCGGCCTGCGGCAAGCTCAGCAGCGACGACCGCTACCTGTGCATCAACCCGTTCTTCCACAACTTCGGCTACAAGGCCGGCATCCTGGCCTGTCTGCAGACCGGCGCGACGCTGATCCCGCAGCTGACGTTCGACCCGGAGCAGGCGATGGCCGCCGTGGCCGAGCACAAGATCACCGTGCTTCCCGGCCCGCCGACCATCTATCAGACGCTGCTCGACCATCCGAAGCGCGGCGAATACGACCTGACGTCGCTGCGGTTCGCCGTCACCGGCGCGGCGACCATCCCGGTGGTCCTGATCGAGCGGATGCAGAGCGAGCTCGACATCGACATCGTGCTCACCGCTTACGGACTGACTGAGGCCAGCGGGTTCGGCACGATGTGCCGTGCGGACGACGATGCGGTCACCGTCGCCACCACCTGTGGGCGTCCGATCGCCGACTTCGAGCTCCGCATCGACGACC
>DATBFF010000224.1:0-6943 GCA_036558625.1 Mycobacterium sp.
TTTCCTATATTGCGTCCGCATCAAGATGACAGGAACCGCATCGTGTGTCGACGGTCGGTAGATGTCTGCACGCAGCACCGTTCCGTCGCGCATGCGTGCGGAGACGTCGGGCTGCTTGACGACAGCGCACGGCCCACGGTCACCGGGCCCCGCATTGTGGTCACCGCGGCCGCACGAAACTCCGACAAGGCAGGTGACGAGAGCGAACGCCAGTGCGCGCCCCGCCACCCCGTGACTGTTGCGCCGGTTGTCGCCGCGATGGGCCCGCACGATGAACAAGTCTGCTCTCTGTACGGGCACTCCTCATGGATTCGGGGCCGTGCCGGCACCTGGTCTGAACACGGACGGGTCGGCGGTCGCCTCGATTTTGAGGACGCGGCCGCCGCGGATCGTGAGGACGAGCACCGCGAACAGGCGGCGCTGCGCATAACCAAGCAACACCGGCTGCCCCACTGGCGCGCCGACGACCGTGGCCCCGGGACCGAGGTAGCGCAACAGGTTGACGGCGACGTCGTGCGGTCCGTGGTTGATCTGCTGCGGCAAGGCAGGGTCGCCGAGCAGCGTGGCCGCGCCCCAGACTTGCGGGTCCAGCACGGCGGTCAGCGCCGCCAAATCGCCTGTGGCACAAGCCGCGATGAACTTTTCTGTCACCTGCTGATGTTCGTCGTCGGTGACCTCGGCGGCCGTTCGGCCGGACGCGTGGACCTTCGCGCGCGCACGCCGCGCCAGCTGACGGCAGCTGCCGACGGGTCGGCCGACAGTCTGGGCGATCTCCTCGAAGGGCACCTTGAAGACGTCATGCAGGACGAATGCGACCCGCTCTGCCGGACTGAGTTTCTGCAGCACCTGCAGGAGCGCGCCGCTGACCTGGTCGTCGAGTGTCACCCGCTCGGCAGGGTCCACGGGGGGAGTCAGCTTGAGGTCCAGGGTGGTTGCCTCGGTCGGCGACTCGTATCGATGCCGGGCCGACCGCACCAAATCAAGGGACAGCCGTCCGGCCACGACCGTGAGCCAGGCACGGACGTCGTCGACGTCGTCGGTCCGGGACAGGCGCAGGAATGCCTCCTGCGCGACATCCTCGGCCTCGCCGATGTCGCCGAGCATCTGGTAGGCGAGATTCACGAGGTACGCGCGGTGCACCCGCATCGCGTCGGCGAGCTGCTCTTCGGTCATGCCCATACGACGAGCTTCACGGGCAAAACGTTACGACATCGACGCCGTGTAACTTTTCCTGCCGCAGTTCCGTCCTTGTTTCTGGCCGAGTCATCCGGCCCGACGCGAGGGAGGAGCAAGAGATGCCGATTGTTGTCACCGGGGCTACCGGGAACGTCGGACGGCCGCTGGTCGCTGCGCTGGTGGCTGCAGGAGCGCAGGTGCGTGCTGTCAGCCGCACGCCGGAATCCGCCGGCTTGCCCGCCGAGGTGAAAGTCTTCGAGACCGCGATGGACGCGATCCCCGGCGCGTCCGCGCTGTTCGTGAATTCCCGTGCGCTGGGCGCCGAAATGGCATCCGTCGTGGGTGAGGCGAAGCGGCTAGGCGTGAGACGGGTGGTGGCGCTGTCGGCCATCAACGCCGACGACGACTTCTCGCGGCAGCCGTCGCGGTTCCGTGGCGACCGCAACTGGGAGGCTGAGCAGCTCGCCGTCGAATCGGGCCTGGAATGGGTGAGTTTGCGGCCGTCGGTGTTCGTGACGAACTTCGCGGGCATGTGGGCAGGTCAGATCAGAGCAGGGGACGTGGTCGCCGGCCCGTACGCTGCGGCGTCGAGTGCCCCCATCGTCGAGAGCGACATCGCTGCCGTCGCGGCCCACAGCCTGCTCTCGAATGATCTTCTCGGACAGCGGATTCCGCTGACCGGCCCGCGTGCACTGACCAACACCGAGGCCGTTGATGTGATCGGTGCCGTTCTGCAACGCCCGGTGCGCTACCAGGAGATACCTCCCGATCTGGTGCGGCAGCGGTTCGTCGGATTGGGGTTTGCGTCCGAGTTCGGCGACGCGTATGTCGCGATGCAGGCTGCCGCGGTCGAGTCTCCCGCAACGGTGACCGACGCCGTCGAAGGGATCACCGGTCGCGCCGCGGTGCCGTTCACCCAGTGGGTTAGCGAACATGTCGATCTCTTCACGAATTAGCAAGGGGAAGCGCGATGACTGAACTCAAGCCGCCGCGGTGGCTCAAGTCGATGAACAAGCTGATGATCGCGGTTCAGAAGCTCGGAATCCCGACGGGGCCGGCAATGGTCCTGACCGTGGCGGGCAGACGGTCGGGGCAGCCGCGCAGCACGCCGATGACCCCGTTCACCTCTGGCGGAAAGCTCTACACCGTCGCCGGCTATCCGGGAGCGGACTGGGCGCGCAATGCCCGGGCCGCCGGCGAGGGGACGCTGTCACGCGGGCGTCGCTCGCGCCGGGTGAAAATCGTCGAGCTGACCGCCAACGAGGCCCGGCCGGTGCTGCGAGAGTTTCCGGGCCAGGTACCGGTCGGTGCCGGCTTCGCCAAGCGGTCCGGATTGGTTGTCGACGGGACACCTGACGAATTCGAGGCGCTGGCAGGGCAACTGGTGGTTTTTCGCCTCGAGGCGATCGCCTGAAGCGGGTCAGACTATTCGGCGGGCGGCAGCTCGCGCCGGTGCTGGTGTCCGCCTAGCTGCCACGCATCGTCACCCTGGGCCAGCTCTGTTCGACGCTCTTGTTCAACCCGGGACGACCCAACGTGTTCAACCCGGGACGGCCGAACCCGCGCTGCGTCGTGCTGCTGCGTCTGCTCGACATCGTGCTCCTCGGAGCGCACCGTCACTTTGTGAGTTCGCTTGAGGGAGAACGTGATTTCCTCGACCTCCTCGAACACTTGCCGTGCCGTTCGCAGCGGATGGGCCGAGTTGTCGATCACGCGGGCGACAATCGGCGGCACCAGTGGGCGAATCCATCGGGTCGCCGCCTTGGTGACATCCGGGATCGACGGCAGCGATGTCCGTCGGTCACCTTCGTCCGTGACTCGCGCGGGCAGCAGGCTTGCGGCTTGGGCTTCGGCCTCGATCGGCAGGTACATGTCTTCCTCCACGGGTTCCGGTGGGCGCGAGAGTTCGGCCTGTACGGGAGCGTCGAGCGCGTCCGCGACGCGACGGCGGTGCAGTTCGCGGTCAATCTCGGTCTGGGCCGCGACCGCAAGTCGGGTGCTGGCGAGTTGTTGTTCGGCCCACATGTTCTCGATCTCGGCGCGCACCTGGTAGCGCTTGACGGCTATCGCGGTGTCGGCATCGAGTTCGGCACGGTCACGTTCGTTCTGCGCGGCCACGCCGCGGTCGCGAGTCGTGTCGCCACGCAGCAGTTTGAGCAGCAACGGAAGCAGCGCCAGCAGCACGAAGAACGCCAGCGTCACCGCCCAGAGCACCGTGGCTGCCGCGTTGATAAGCGTGTGTTCGTGCATGGCGACCCAGCGCGCACCGAAACCTTGGTCGGCATCGGTAACAGCGGTACGTCTGGCCTGCGCCAAAGTGCTTTCAGCACTGGCTATTTCAGTGTCCAGTGGGGGTGCCTTTGCGTCGCGTGTCGCGAGCGCGGATTCCAGTTGGCGTTGTGTGTCTGCAAGGACGTCGTTCGCAGTTCGGGTTTCGGGCCCTTGACCGGGCACCCCGGTGATCCGTGTCTGCGGGCACGCGGGAGACGGGTTGTATTCACAGCGCGCGATGACGAGCGCCTGATCCTGATGGGTGCGGGCTTCGCGGACCGCGGTGTCCAGAGCCGCCCGCGCATCACGCATCCGGGCGAGCTCAGCCGAGGCTGCCTGGACGGTTGGCGTCGCATCGGCAGCACGGGCAGCTTCGTCGTCCAGCCGGCTGTCGATCGAGCCGGAGAACACCACGACCGCGGCGATCTCGCCGACCACGGCGCCGACGAGCACGCCGACCGCACCGCGCCCCACGACACTGGCCCAGCTCCGCTTGGGGTTGGCGGCGATCGCGAAGTTCACCGCTGACACCAGGGCGCCGAACAACAGCGTCAGCGGAAGGATCGCCCACACCGACCAGTGCGTCGATTGGGACACGGCGACGGTCGCGACAAGCCATGCCAAAACACCACCGATCAGCGCCACGACACCGGTCAGCCTGCTCATCAAAGACACCTCCAGTTCCTCAGGGTGACAGGGCAGTAGCCGACACACCGAATCCAGCGGGCCCCGTGTGGCGTGGTTCACAGCTCGTGACCCGCGACCTGGGTTGACACCCGTCAAGTACAGTGCTGCGCATGCAGATGCGTGAGCACGCCGAGAACACCCCTGACAAGCCGGCCGTCATCGTCCATCCGGCCGGGACGGTGGTCACGTTCGCGGAACTCGAGGCACGGGCGAACAAGTTGGCGCATCGTTTCCGCGCGGCGGGGCTGCGAGAGGGTGACACCGTCGCTGCGATCCTGGAGAACAACGAACACGCCCACGCGGTGATGTGGGCGGCGAGGCGCAGCGGTCTGTACTACACGCTGATCAACACCCACCTCACCGCGGCCGAAGCCGCCTACATCATCGACAACAGCGGTGCCAAGGCGGTCATCGGTTCGCGCGCGACGCGCGCAATCTTCAAGGGGCTCACCGAGCTGCCCGACCTGCTGATGATCGCCGACGGAGCCGGTGGGTCGGCGACATTCGCCTCCCGCGACCTCGACGGCTGGCAGCGTTACCCCGAGTGCGTCGCCGACGAGCCCGACACCCCGATCGACGACGAACTCGAGGGTGACCTGCTGCAGTATTCGTCGGGAACGACGGGTCGTCCCAAGGGAATTCGCCGCCCGCTGCCGCACGTGAAGCCAGCCGACACCCCGAACGTATTGGGGGCACTGCTGATGGCCATCGGCATGACACCCGACGCCGTCTACCTCAACCCGGCCCCGCTGTACCACACCGCACCGTGCCTGTGGTCGATGTCGGCGCTGGCGATGGGGGCGACCGTCGTCGTGATGGAGAAGTTCGACCCCGAGCAGGCTCTGGACGCGATCCAGCGGTACGGCGTCACGCATGGCCAGTTCGTGCCGGCGATGTTCGTGCGAATGCTCAAACTGCCTGAGGCAGTGCGTGATTCGTACGACGTTTCCAGCCTGAAGCGGGTGGTGCACGCGGCGGCACCCTGCCCCGTGGAGATCAAGCAGCAGATGATCGAGTGGTGGGGACCGATCGTCGACGAGTACTACTCCTCCTCGGAAGGCGCGGGCATCACGTTTATCACCGCCCAGGACTGGGCCCGACATCCAGGCTCGGTCGGTAAGCCGCTGCTCGGGGTGGCGCACGTCCTCGACGACAACGGCGACGACGTGCCGGCTGGACAGCCCGGAACGATCTACTTCGACATCGGCACCGTCGCCTTCGAGTACCACCGCGACCCGCAGAAGACGGCCGCGTCGCGCGACAAGCACGGTTGGGTGACCGTGGGCGACATCGGCTACCTCGACGATGAGGGCTACCTGTTTTTGACGGACCGCCGCCACCACATGATCATCTCCGGCGGCGTGAACATCTACCCGCAGGAAGCCGAGAACCTTCTCGTGACGCATCCGAAGGTGCTCGACGCCGCAGTCTTCGGCATCGCCGACGACGAAATGGGTCAGACGGTCAAAGGCGTCGTGCAGACGGTCCATCCGGCCGACGCGACGGACGCGTTCGCCGACGAGCTTCTGGCGTGGCTGCGTGACCGCCTGTCGCATTACAAGTGCCCGCGGTCGATCTCCTTCGAGACCCGGCTGCCGCGGACGGACACCGGAAAGCTGTACAAGCAAGAGTTGATCGCGAAATACTCGCCCTGATGAGCGGCGGCCCCTACTTCGACGAACTACATCTCGGCCAGGTCTTCGACTCCGCTCCGTCGATGACGCTGACGGCCGGTGTGGCCGCAGCGCACCAGGCCATCCTCGGTGACCGGTTGCGCCTGCCGCTGGACGCTCACCTGACGTACGCGGTCACAGGCGCGACAGCCGCACTCGCGCACCCGGCGCTGGTGTGCGACGTAGCGATCGGGCAGTCGACGCTTGTCACCCATCACGTCAAGGCCAACTTGTTCTACCGGGGTCTGGTGTTCCACCGGTATCCCGTTATCGGCGACACGCTGTTCACTCGAACCGAAGTTGTTGGACTGCGGGAGAATTCGCGTAAGCCGGACCGTGCGCCCACCGGCCTGGCCGCGCTTCGGATGACGACGATTGACCAGGTCGGCCAGCTGGTGCTCGACTTCTACCGCTGCGCGATGCTGCCACTGAGTCCGGGCGCCGAGCCGGATCGGGAACCTCCGGCCGACGACTTGTCGGCGATCGGCGGCCAGCCGGTGAACCCCATGAAAGTCACCGACGAGTGGGACGCAGACGAGTTCCGGCGCCGGGTGCCCGGACCACACTTCGATGCGGCACTCGCCGGCCAGGTGCTGCACAGCAGCGCCGACGTCGTCTCCAGTGCACCGGAACTGGCTAGGCTCACATTGAATGTCGCTGCGGTTCACCATGATTCACGGATAGGCGGCCGTAGGCTGGTCTATGGCGGGCACACCATCGGGCTGGCAATGGCTCAGACCAGCCGGCTGCTGCCGAATCTGGTCACCGTGCTGGGGTGGGAGTCGTGCGACCACACCGGGCCGGTTTACGAAGGCGACACGCTGGTCAGCGAACTCCATGTCGAGACGGCTGAGCCGCTGCCCGCAGGCGGCGGTGTGCTGCGGCTGCGGTCGCTGGTCAGCGCTGGGGACGGCCGCCCCGTGCTCGACTGGCGGTTCTCGGCGCTGCAGTTCTGACGCCACCGCGTCTGCTCGCAGCAGTTTGGGGGACCGCGGAATCGCAACCGGGGGTCGGCGGGTTGCGGGCCCATTTCCGTTTTTAGCAATGCCCTCGGGGGTACGGTGCGTTCATGGATTCCCGACATCCGGGGCGGCATACGCCGAGTCTGCGGTCCCGGGCGATGTGGTTCTTACGTG